>JBFIYQ010000026.1:0-13082 GCA_041605275.1 Gammaproteobacteria bacterium | reverse complement strand
TTTTGCTCAAGGATTTCAGGGGCAAAAACGTCATCGTTTACTTTTATCCGAAGGATGATACCCCCGGATGTACCAAGGAGGCCTGCGGTTTTCGCGATTTGTGGAAAGAGATACAGAACTGCGGCGCCGTAGTGCTAGGAGTATCTCCCGATGATCCGGCCTCACATCGAAAATTCGCGCGCAAATACGATCTCCCGTTCGAGCTGCTCTCCGACGCGGACAAGAAAGTGATGACGAAGTACGGCGCCTGGGGCGAGAAGATGATGTACGGAAAAAAGACCACCGGCGTCATCCGCTCCACAGTGTGGATTGGCCCTGACGGGAAAGTGCGCAAGCACTGGAAGCGGGTCGCCAAGGCGGCGGATCATCCCGCCAAAGTGCTGGAGGCGCTCAACAGCGACTGAGGCAGCGGCGCGACGGAACCTAGAGCGGCAGGCCGAGCTGAAAGACGATCACCGGGCCGCCCTGATCGACATTGCTGGGATGCTCCAGCGGCCAGGCAACGCCGATGTGGAAGGTGGATACGCCTCCCCACCCCGCTTCCAGCGAGGTGACCAGCTCGAAGCCCCCGCCGACCAGCGCGTCGTCGGATTGCCCCTCTTTGTTCGCGAGGCCCGCATCTAGAAACGCGCCCAACTGCATCCGGTGCAGAAAAAGCGGCAGCGCCTGGTAGCCGAACTGAAGATTTGCCAGCGGCCAGGCGACTTCCGTGCTGGCGGCAATGGCAGAGGATCCTTCGATTACGCTGGAGTCAAAGCCTCGAACCGGAAAAAGGCGCGTCGGTCTTCGGGTGAATCCGCCTTCGATCACGTCGCCGCCGAGCCGAAAGGTGTCGCGCCCGACGATCGGCTCACCCCAGGACTTTCCGCCCCTCAGCTTGAAGGTAGTGACGAGTCGCTTTCCGAAAGAGAAAGAAATTCCGCCGGACAGGAATTGCCTGTTCTCGGAAAAAATCTCGACATTTCCCCAGGTGCGCAGGCTGCCGATACTCTTGCCGACAGCGAACCCAATCCAAGCTTCGTCGTCCGCGGGGGCGCCGCCGTTCTCCGCTTCGAAACGCCTATAGTTGATCGATAGATCAATTTCATCGATCGCCAGATCGGCCCCGGTGGTGGCCTTTAGAATCTCCTGATGCTCTTCTGTCCTTGCATCCAAAGGTCTCCAGAATAACGCCACGTCATTGCGATCCTCTGTGACGCTCACGCCCTGCGCATTATCGAAGCCGAAAGGATATCGCGCATAGCGCGTTCCCACCGTCTTTCTCTGCAGCAGCGCCTGGAGCGCGACAAAATCGTTGTCGAATGAATAGCGAATGCCGGCGTCGAATTCGTAGTCCCCGGAGACGTCGCGGCCGCCGGTCTCGAGCCCAAGCTGGAAGTCGGAGATTCCAGCGAAGATATCTGGTTTGACGTAATTGGGCCAGAGGCTCTTAAAGGGATCGTACGCTTCAGGCGCAATCGCGGGTGGCGTTTTGACCTCTGCGCCGACTTCCTCAGATACATCCCGCTGCTCGGGTACGGGCGGCAGCGCGAACTCATAGCCGCTGATCTGCCACCCATTTGCGGTGAGCTCGAGATACTTGCCGTTTCTGGGCAGCATCGCTGCGTGGCTCGACTTGGTGATGGGCGTATTGTCCGCCTGGTGAATCTGAAATCTGCCGCTCGAATTTGATGCCCACACTAGAGTGTCCCCCTCCCACCACGGATCCAGCTCGATTGAGGGGGACTCGGTCAGCTGATGCCATTGGCCGTCATGCATCCAGATGTTCCAGTTACCGTTAGTGTTCGCGGCCACGGCGATTTGTCCTCGCTCGTTTCGAACAGGGCCCGAGAGTTGAATGACGCCGTCAGGCGCCGGGATCTTTTCCACCGCGTCCGTATAAGCTTGCCGCGCCCGCCGCAGGCCGCCATAACCATCGTCCGGGAAAATTATGATCCAGCTTTTGTGGCCCTGACGGCCGACAGCCACGCGACCCGGTCCTGGATCCCACAAGGGATACAGCTCCATGGCGCTATCGGACTTGCCCCCGTGGCGATAGATTCTTGAGTTACCGTCAAACTCGGATATCCACAGCGTACCTGAGGCATCCACATAGCCGTACCGGCCCCGCTGCCCGATGCGGAGCCTTCCCGGGAATACCCCGGCGTTGTTCCAGAACACCGGCGGTGAGGTCCAGTAGCCGCTGATCAACAAACCCGTGTCGGGACCGCTGCGGCGAGGATGACGCGTTTGGAAGTCCCTCCACAGGGCGGCAATGGACTTACCGAACACTCTCCCCGCCTTCAGATCGATCTCGTAGGGAACGATTCCGCGCCCGTGAAGCCTGAGGAATTCGATGATCTTGCTCCAGCCGTATTCCCTATAAAGCGATTGAACAAACGGCCTGCCGTAGATCCTATGGGCGTAATACCCCGGCCAAACCTGCGGGTGGTGGCTGATCACATCGAGGTCCGGCACCGGCGCCAAGGCGAAGATACTCGCGCTCACTGGATCTTGGAGCGGTTTCTCCCGATAGAGGGAGTACAGCAGGCTGCAGATCCCGTCATCCACCCAGGGAGGGAGAACTCGGTTGGGAGAAATGATTTCGCCGAACCCCTTGTGCAGCACCCCCGGTATTCCGGAGCGGAGCCCGTAAATACCCTGCAGACACAGGCCCTTGAACAGGAAATACGCCCAGGGATCGGATTCGGTGAAGCCGTCTTCCAGCACGCCGGGCGCCCGAATCGGGATGCGCACCTCCTTGTGGGGGATAACGCGGTCCTTAACCTCCGGAGCATCCAGTCGGTCGTCTAGAATTACGTGAAGAGGTGGCTGCACCGGCAACCCCTTCTCGGAGAGAAACGCCAGCATGTCCGGGAGCGGCTCGGTGAACCGGGCGACCAGCTCAGCCTCTTGCGATGGGAAGTAGACATATATTCCTGCCTTTTTCACCATCTGCAGTGCAGGCGCATTGGTGCTCAGCAGGAAAAGGGCAACTGCCAACAGTTTGAGACCGCGGTTCATTCAACGAAAGTATTGGACCTTTTGGGCCACTTCAACAAGGCACTTTGGGAATATTCTCAATAGTAGTTGACCCGCGAGGTCCAACGCGGTTCATGGCAGCCTATACGTGATCGGCAGCGATCGACTGCCCTGCCCTTTAGCTGGCGCGCATTAGATAGCCTTTCACGCGGCTTTGGACTTGGCGTTATACCGGCGTTCCGGAACCTGTCGACTGCGCCAAGGCGGGCAGTTATCAGCTTGATCTTGCTTGAGACAGGATCTCATCGATCAACTGGTGGCTGGTGCGGACGCGGCAGTAACCCTTAAACCCAATCAGCGATTCCCGGTGGCGCTGCTCGGAAGTCGTTGCGCAGGCGTCTTCCACCAGCGTCATCAGGAATCCCCGGTCACAGCCATCCCTCACCGCGGTCTCCACGCACTGATCGGTCAAGATCCCCATGACCATGACGTACTCGATCCCCAGATTGCGCAGCACGTACTCGAAGTTGGTGGAGTTGAACAGGCTCGATGATGTCTTGGGTATTACAATTTCGTTCTCGCCGGGTGCGAGCGGCTCGATTACCTGCGCCTCCCAGGAACCCTTAGCGGCGAATATCCCGGAGACCTTGTAGTCGAGGCTGCGATCACGGCCATCCAGGGTCAAGCATTCCACCACGGTGTAAATGACCTCCACCCCCGCCGCCCGGCACGCTTGGATGAGCCGCTGTCCGCTCGGAATCACGCTCTGCTCGATGCGATCCCAAAGATATTTCTTGTCAGGGTTGTCGCGCCGGATCTGGTCGCTGTAAGCCAGATTCTGCACGTCCACCACCAGCAGCGCCGCGCGGTCGATCTCGATGGCACGCTGTCGAAACGACACGTCGCCCTCCAGCGGGATTGCATCGATTTCTGTTCGCAACATGGCATTTACTCCGGGCCGGGCGGCGCGCTCCGCGCCACGATCAGACCGATTCCAGGTACATTTCCCGTTCCCAAGGGTGAACGGTCAGGTTGTAAGCGGCGAGCTCGCCGCGCTTCACCTTCAAAAACTCAGGCGCGATCACCGGTCCGAGGGCGCCGGTGAGCGTCTCGTCCGCCTCGAGCGCGTCCAGGGCCTCGGGCAAGGAATTCGGCAGCAGGGTGAGACCTCGGGATTCGACCTCTGCCGGGCTTAAGTGGCCCACGTCCACATTCACCGGCGGCGGCGGCGTGAAGCGCTTGCGGATCCCCTCGAAGCCGGCGGCGAGCAACGCGTTGACATAGAGAAACGGGTTCATGGCGTTGTCGCCGGACCGGTATTCGATGTGACGGCGGCGACCGAGACCGGGCACGCGCACCAGCGCGGAACGGTTGCCGACTCCCCAGCACACGTGCGCCGGCGCCCACGAGCCCGGAAGCAGCCGCTTGTACGAGTTGACGATGGGCGATCCCAGTCCGGTCAGCCCCCGCGCGTGGGCGAGCAGACCGGCCACGAATTGGGCGCCGATTTCCGACAGCGGATCCGAATCGCGCTCGCCCGCGCTCAGCTCCCGGTTGCCGTCCGCGTCCCAGAGGCTCAAGTGGACATGCAGACCGCATCCGGGAAGATGCGCGTAGGGCTTGGGCATGAAGCTGGCGACATAACCCGCGGCCCGCGCTCGGTTTCTGATCACGTCCTTGAAGGCGAGGTAGCCGTCAACGCTTTCCAAGGGCGTTCGGTAGCGGGGCGAACCCTCGTACTGTGCCGGGCCGTACTCCTTACCGAACTGCTCCACGTCGACTCCCATCTCCCGCAGGTCGTCGGTGACCGATTTCCACAACGGATAGTGACGATCGAGCCCGGCCAGGGTGAACATCCCGTCCCGATCCGCTGGGCGATACTCACCGTCTTCGGCCGGCTGGAAGATATAGAACTCTGGCTCGAGCCCGACCCGCACGCCGAGGCCCTCACGGGCGAACTGATCGACCACCGTATTCAGACGGTGGCGCGGGCAGCCGTCCCAGGGGCTGCCATCGTCGGCGCGCATGAAGGCATGCACCCGTGCGGTTGCCTCCTGGTAGGGCACGCGCGCATAGCTGGACGGATCCGGCACGGCTAAGAAATCGCCCGTGTCGGCAAGAAAGGTCGCGCCTGCGCTTTGATGGTCGTCAAACTGAAAATTCAGATTTGCCCGCGCGAACACGACGCCGTGCTGGATTACCGACTCGAACCGCTCCCTGGGAATCGTCTTGGCACAGGCGCGGCCGCCGTAATCGTGGTAGATCACCGTGAGGTTGTCGATCTCATCGGCGTTCAGTCTTTTCAGCAGATTGTTCGCATCCATGGTGCCGCTCCCGTAGTTTCATTCTGTCCGGGCAAATCAGTCGGCCAGGAAACCGACCACGTCATCCAGAGTAACGACGTGGCAGTAGATCATATTGATAATCTCCAGCTCTTTGAGATGCAACTCCATGGTCGCCGCAGCGCAGCAGTCCTCCACCACGACGACGTTGAAGCTTTCGTCGGCAAGGCTTCGCACCGTCGATGATACGCACTGATCGGTGAAGATCCCGGAACAGATGAGATTCTTTATACCCATGTTGTGCAAAATCAGGCGCAAGTTTGTGCCGGTAAGCGCACTGTCCGTCGTCTTAGTAATCGTTATGTCACCCTCATTTGGCGTCAGCTCGTCCACAATCTGCCCTTCCGGAAGGGTCTTCGGCAGCAGCAGATAGTTGAACCCGGGTTTTTTCTGGCTCAGCGACCGATCGCGGCCGTCCTCTTTCAGGCAGGCAATCCGGGCAAAAATGTTTTCCACGCCTCGCCCGCGGCAGTGATCGACCAGCTTACCAATGTTCGGAATCACCGTTTCGTGCATGCGCTCGAAGAAGGGAGACCACCTCTCCATTTCCTCGGGGGTGTCTTTCTGGAAATAAACTTTCTGCACGTCGATTACCAGATGTGCGGTCTCCTCGCAGCGAAGAACGATGTCCTCCGGCTCCTCTGCGGTTGCGTAGTAGAAAGATCGGTGGGCCGTCTTCCAGTTCATTATGTTTCCTCCTCGGTCGGTTTTATTCCGCGCCGGCGCCGCAGAAGCAATGGGCCGACCTCCGTGGTCGAAAAGATGCCGCCCGGACGAAAGATCAACAACAGAATCATGCCCACCGCCAGCGTGACCTCCGTCAGGCCGACGATGGGTCGAGGGAAAACCTGCGCGATATTTATGGCGCCTTCGACATGGCGCAGGCCCTCGAATGCTATGGTCACTACGATGGTCCCGACGACCGCCCCCGACACGCTCATGGGGCCGCCGATAACCAGCATTCCGAGAACCACAAAGGTTTCCTTGAGATAGAAGGCCTTGGGCGAAAACGAGGTGATGAAGTGTCCCCAGAGCGCGCCCCCGATACCCGCCAGGAGCGCGCCAAGAACGAACGCCCGCCAGCGCAGCATCGAGACGTGAGCGCCCGTCGATTCAGCGGCGGCCTCATCATCTCGAACGGCGCGTAACAGCAGCCCGGTACGCGACTCCTTGAACAGCAGCGCAATGGCAATGACGGCAACCGCGAACCCAGCGGCGAGGGCCGCATCGGTTACTTTGGGTACGCCGAAGAATGTCCGGGGCCCGTTGGTAACGGCGCTCCAGCCGATCATGATGGTGTGCAGTACCACCAGCAGCGCGAACGAAGTGATCACGGCGGCCGCGTCGGACAGTCTCATCAACGGATAGGCAACCGCCGCCGCCACCGAGGCGGCAACCAGCCCGCCGATGAGAATCGTAAGATAGGGCGACAGCTGCACGTCCTGGAGCATCGGATAAAGGCTGGGAAGCGCCATGGATTTCATCCGCACCGGCATCGACAGCACCCCGGAGACGTAAGCGCCGACGCCCATGAAACCGATATGTGCAAATGAGAGAATGCCCGAGTTCCCCATGAACACCTGGAGCCCGAGAACCAGCACCAGCATGATGCAGAAATTGGTAGCGATTCTCTCCAGCAGACGGTCGTCGATCCATTCACTCACCCCGATGAAAACCAGCACCGGAGCGGCCAGACAGG
Source organism: Gammaproteobacteria bacterium (assembly GCA_041605275.1). Taxonomy (GTDB): domain Bacteria; phylum Pseudomonadota; class Gammaproteobacteria; order HK1; family HK1; genus CAMYJH01. The sequence continues at coordinate 6,080 of JBFIYQ010000026.1, read as the reverse complement.
CAAAGGTCAGAAGATTTTTCTTTTCGAACATGTCTATGTTGACTCAGACCCGGCGGCCGGTTGCCGGTCCTTTTATCAACCCCTCGGGGCGCCAGAGGAGAATCAGGATGACGGCGGTGAAGGTGAAAGCGTCACGAAACTTCAGCAAGTCCTGCGGCAGAGTGAAATTCAGCCCCATGTCGATGAAAGCGAGAATAAAGCCACCAAGGACCGCTCCCTGGAGGCTGCGCATGCCGCCGAGCACGGTGGCAATGAAAGCTATCAGAAGCGGTTCGAGTCCGATTCCCGGAACTACTGCTCCGATGCGTCCTATCCACACGAGCGCAACAACGCCTGCCAGAAGCCCGCTGATGGCGAAGGCCCCGCTGATGATCAGATTCGCGGGAACTCCCAGCATGCGCGCCATGGTGAAGTGAGAAGCAGCGGCACGCATGGCGATGCCAAAAATGGTTTTCTTCATCAGCAGTGCGAAGATGGCGAACAAAGACAGCGCGAGGCCGATGGTCAAAAGGTTGCGCACCGGAACGAAGACGCCGAGAAGCACAACCGTATCGGAGAAAATGTCGGGCAGCGGTACGTTTCTCGGCCGCGGTGAAATGAACAGCAGCGCCGCATTCTGAAGCAGCGTGGAGAATGCAAACGATGTAATCAGCACCGCGGTCACCGATTTCGCGCGCACCGGCCGGAAAGCGACGTAATCGGTGAGTATTCCCGTGAATATCGCCATGCACACCGCGAGTACCGCCATCACCAGCCAGGGCATCGGCGATCCCTTGAGCAAAAAGAGCGTGTAGCCGGCGACCATGAGCAGCTCGCCGTAGGCGAAGTTCACCAGGCGCAGGATTCCGAACACGATTACCAGGCCCAGCGCCATCAGCGCGTAGGCGCTGCCTAGGCTGAGCCAATCGATGACGAACTGGAGAAAAGCCGTCATCGCATTATCCGCCCAGGTAAAGCGCCTTGAGATCGTAGGAAGTGGCGACTTCTTCGGCCGAACCGCTTGCCGCGATTTCTCCAAGCCGCACAACGTACGCCCGGTCCGCGATCTCGAGCGCCTTTCCCGCGTTCTGCTCCACCAGAAGGATCGTGAGTCCGGACGTCCGAAGCTCTCCGATCATCTCAAAGATCTGATCGACGATCCTCGGCGCCAGACCAAGCGACGGCTCGTCCAGGAGCAGAATCCGTGGTCGCGACATCATCGCGCGGGCGATGACGAGCATCTGCTGCTCGCCGCCGGATAAGGTACCTGCGGCTTGATCGGAACGCTGACGCAGGATCGGAAACATCGTCAACATCCGCTCCAGGGTCGCGGCGGTCTCTTCGCGGTTGTGTCGTTGGATGAAGGCGCCTAGCCTGAGGTTTTCCATCACAGTCAGATCGGGAAACACGTCGCGCGTTTCCGGAATCATGCTCAAGCCCTTGCGAACCATGCGTTCGGGGGACAGCGCGGTGACATCCTCTCCGTTCAGAAAGATCTGTCCGGAGGCCGCGCCCAGCGCGCCGGCAATCGCCCAAAGGGTCGACGACTTGCCGGCGCCGTTGGCGCCCAGGAGCGCGACGATCTCGCCCTCTTCGACGCGCAAGGAGATCCCTTTGACCGCCTGCACCGGACCGTAGCGCACCTCGAGTTTGGAAGTTTCGAGCATTCAGGCATGCTCCTCGCGGTCGTAAGCGGAGCCCAGATAGGCCTCAATCACCTGGGGCGCATTACGAACAGACTCCACGTCACCTTCGGCGATAGTCCTGCCCGAGGCGAGCACGTGCAGCTTGTGACACAAACGCATGATGAGCGGCATGTCATGATCGATGATCAGGAGTCCGAGCTGGCGGTTCTTGGGCAACTGGCTAAGCAGCTCCAGCAGCGTCTGGGATTCCTGCTCGTTCATTCCCGCCGCGGGCTCGTCTAAAAGCAGGAACCTCGGATCGCCGGCCAGCGCCCTGGCAATCTCGACCCGACGCTTGTCCCCGTAGCTTAAGTTTCCGGCCAGATCCTGTGCGTGCTGAGACAGCGAGAACTCTGCGAGCAGGGCGTCCGCCAATCGCTGTCCAGCGGGCCGCGACGCGCCGTGAGCCACCGCCGCCGTCTCGATGTTCTCCGCCACGGTGAGATTCGAAAACACGCGTGGGATCTGGAACGATCGCGCGATACCACGCTTGGCGATCTTACGCGGTGGCAGAGCCGTAATTTCCTCTCCATTGCAGTAGGCGTGCCCGCCGGAGGGCTGAATCTGACCGCATAGAACGTTGACCAGCGTCGTCTTACCGGACCCGTTGGGACCGATCAGGCCGAGAATCTCTCCCACATGGAGTTCAATGGAGACACGGTCGAGCGCCCGGAGACCGAGAAAATCCACCGATAGCTCGGTGCCTCTGAGCGTCGGATCCGACATGGGCTCCCTTCTCTTTTTTGTACCGATTCGAGCACTGGGCGCGCGCCGCAGCGCGCAGGCTCTAGCCTCCGACTGAATCCACCGGAGTAGTCCCGAGTCACCACGCCGCGGGGTCCCACAGCGCGCAGTGCCGCGCCGTATTTGAAGGCTCAGGCCGAATGAAGTCGACGCGTGGTGTTGTGTTCCTTTGAAACGGCGTCACTTATACGCGGGCGCCCTGTACCCGCGTCGACGAACGCATTCTCTTGCCGTTGCGAAATGCGCCACGGGGCGAACAGCTCCGTGGCGCATTCTCGTCTGCTAACGCTACTACGGAGGAGGCGGATTCTTCGGTTGCCGCCAGCCGAGAAATCTCGGCTTGCCCTTGTCTACGGCAATCATCGCTGCCGCCTTGGCCGGATAGTGCCCGTCGGCCGCAGAGCTGTAAGAAAGCTTGCCGGTAAGCAGATCGAATTCGTTGCTCTCGAGCGCCTTGGCCACTGCCGGGCCGTCCGTAGAGCCGGCGATCTTGACCGCGTCCGCCAGCATCATGACCGTGTCCCACCCGACGGCCACGAAGGAGGTGTCCGGGGCCGAGCCGTGATAGGCCTTGTAGAGCTCGATGAACTTCGGCATCTGCGGGTTGGACTCCGGTCCCATCCAGGTGTGGGTCACGAAGTAGATATCGGAGCCGAACCTCTCACCCAGCGCCTCGAAGATGGCCGGATCGTCGTAAGAGTCGCCACCTACAACTGGCGAGTTGATCCCGGCCTGGCGCAGGGTGCGAATCATCATCGCGATGTCGGTTCCATAGGACGAGATGTAGATGACGTCCGGTACCTGGCCAAGCGCTTTGAGCCGCGCCAGCTGGGCGGAGAAGTCGTTGTCACCGTTGGTGTAGGTATCTTCGAGCAGTACCTTTCCGCCGAGCGCCTTGTAATGCTCCACGAAGTACTTGGACAGGCTCTTGGTGTAGGCGATGAACTGATCGGTAACCACGTACGCCGTTTTCCATGCGCGCTCGTTGAACGCATATTCAGCTCCAGCGGCCCCCATGGTGGTGTTCCACATGGACAAGGTGAACTGAAGATCGCCCAGCGACCAGGAGCTGTAGAGCGGGTCCGAAGCGCAGGTGGAGATACCTACCTTGCCGGCGGCTTGTGCTTCGCGGCTTGCCGGGCCACCGAAGTCGAAATCGCAGGGCGCGACGATGAGTTCCGCCCCCTGATCCAGAAGCGTGACCGTCACGTTGCCGACCGTGACCGGATCCGACTTGCCGTCGATATTGATGAACTTGACCTTCCTGCCGAGCACGCCGCCGGCATCATTGAGCGCCTTGACCGCGACTTGTGCACCGCGCAATCCGGGCTCGTCCAGCGGGGCCTGCACGCCGGTGGTGCTCAATGCGCCACCAATTATCAACTCGTCGGCCCGGGCCGGCACGGAAGCCGCCACTACCACCAGCGCCGCCACGGCGATATTCTTGATTAATTTCATTTTTTTCTCCTCCGCCTGGTTGATCCAGGGAGCAGACATCCTGCCCAGCACCTTGATGCGAGTCAACTGGCGCCGATGGGCGTCGAGAAACCTTACCAAGTCCGCTTCGAAGCGCACGTGTGCGAGTTTCCGGCCCCACCGCTAAGGCGGAATCAATCGCCCACCTGAAGATCAGCGAGCATACGCAACGCAGTCGTTAACGATCTGACCAATCAGCGAGCAATCTGCTTCATTAAAAGTCAGCGGAATCCGCATGTCGCAGAGTGTGGACAGAACTTTGCGCGTGACCGGGAGATCCGGCAGCTCGTTGATGTATTGCCAGCTGTCGTAGCGGCTGGTGAAACCGCGCGGTTCGTTATCGCCGAACCACTTCACCTCCACGCCCTGTTTGCTGCAGCGATCGATGAAGTTACGCATTTCCTCTTCGGAGAAGTCCGGAAGGGAAAACTGAATCGAGCTGCCCACGTAGTGCTCGTGCTGCGGCCGGTCGGGCATGAAAACGCCGGGGATCTTTCGCAGCGCCGCCTCGAGACAGCTGTAGAGCACGTTCCAGCGCCGGCAGTTCTCGTCGAGCTCCTTGAGCTGCACCCGCAGGATGGCAGCGCGGAGATTGTCCATGCGGCCGCTCATATTTGGGGTCACCAGTCGGACGCGGCGGAATTCTTCCTCCCCGGGGGCCGCAATGTGCCGTCCGTAGAGCATGTAGGAGCCGGAATGAACCACGGCGCGCGCCATCAGCGCCGGGTCCGCGGTGGTGAGAAAGCCGCCCTCACCGGAATTCAGATGCTTGTAGGTTTGGGAGCTGAAGCAGGCCGCCTTCCCAAAGGTGCCGCTCATCTGGCCTTTCCAGCGGGCGCCCAGCGTGTGGGCACAGTCCTCAATCAGCTGGATGCCGTGGCTTTCGCACACTTCCAGCACTGCTTCCATGGATGCGATATGGCCGCGCATATGCGACAGGAGTAAGAACTTTGCCTGGCTCGCGGCTGCTTTTCGTCGCAAGTCTTCGACATCGATAGTGTAATCCTCCCGGGTTTCCACCAGCACCGGTCGCCCACCGGCGTTGTGGATGGCGCCGGGTACCGGTGAAAGCGTAAACGCGTTGCATAACACGGGACCCCCGGTGGGCAGTCCGACGCTTCGCAGCGCGATTTGCAGCGCGTATCCGCCTGACGCGCAGGCCAGGGCGTAGGGAACACCGAGATAAGCGGCGAACTCGGCCTCGAGCAGAGCGGTTTCAGAGCTTTGATCATCCACGGTGTTGTACCTGTGGAGACGACCGCTGCGCATGACCTCTACCGCCCGTTCGATGGCGGCCTCAGAAATGGGCTGCTGCTGGGTAAACGACTTTGTGAATGTCTTCATCTCGGGGAGTCGCCGCTCTCATTCGTAGCCGTCTGTTTATACACTTCGAGCGACCACTTCTTATCGAAAAAATATTTGCGCAGCCGCCGGTCCAAGGCCCGCGCATGAACCTCCATTCCCTCAATCCGTGAAAAGCGCGACGTACTCGTCCTACCGTCGAACTTTTTCGCCTACTCGCTTAAACCGATCTCACCCCGCGTCTCGATGTCGGCAATCATCACCTCCACTACCGAGCGGACGCAGGTGTTTTCCTCTGCGGACGAGAGCCGTGCCTTTTTCAGGTAACGCATCTTGATTTTGAGCAATCCAGTGGCTCCCGTCACGCGACGCTCCGCGTTGTCATGAAGGGTCGTACCACGTAGAGAGAAATATCGGAGTACGCCGAGGGCAGCCAGTCCAAAATCCAGCGCCGCGGTCGCAAGGTAGACGCGTCAACCCCGAACCAGACTCGGCGCCGGGATCCGGCGTGATTTTACTTCACCCTTTCGTAGAAGCTGGCGTCCACGGTCGGGCCGTAATCATCTAGAGCGCGGCCGATTTTTCCCTGCTGTTCGAAGAAATCCGCCACTTCCTTGAGAAAGCTCTGGACGCCGCCGCGCATCCAGCGCTCGGTCAGCTGATCGTCCCGGGTGTAGAAATCGAAAAGCGAGAGCACGATGTCCGACTGCTTGAGCTCCAGGCCCGCTGCTTTGGCGATGATCGGCCTGGCCTTCTTCGGCTCGTCGTCCAGATACTTGATGGCGCGATCGGTAACGCTCAGGAATTTGACCACCAGCTCCGGGTACTTGTCCGCGAATTCGTTGGTCACCGCGATGACGTCGAAGGCCCGGATACCGAGCCGGTCCTGCTCGT
>JBFIYQ010000025.1:0-13134 GCA_041605275.1 Gammaproteobacteria bacterium | reverse complement strand
GACGAGGTTCACGGCGGCGGCGGCCTGTTTGAGAAGCGCGGCGAGTTTCCCTCCGAGAAATATCTGGAGTTCCCCTTGAGCCCGGACGCGCGACGCTATTTCAAGTCGGGGCCGCCGTTTTTGCAGCGCTTTCTTCCCTTCTGGGTGGCGACGTTCATCGACCGCATGCTGGTCATGCTGTTACCGCTGGTGGCGCTGGCGATTCCGCTCATGAGGATCATGCCGCCGGTGCTTCGCTGGCGCATCCGCTCTCGGATTTTCCGCTGGTACCGGGAACTGCTGGCCATCGATCCGGCGCTCCGCGGTGAAACCGACCGGTCTCGCCTTGAAGAGCACGTGGCCGCCATCGACCGAATGGAAAAGGAGGTCTCCAAGGTGGAGGTGCCGCTGTCCTACGCCGATCAGCTCTACCATCTGAGGTTGCACATCAACCTGGTGCGGGGCAAGCTCGAGAACGCGATTGCGGCGCAAGAGAGTGAAACGAGCTGACGCGAACGCCGCGATTACAAAATGCGCAGGAGGGCAAAGATAAAAACATCACCCATGAGCCATATTTTGAAACTCCGGACGCTGTCGGTGCTCGTCATATTCTGTCTTGCATCCTTCATCACGGCCGTTGCTCAGGAATTGCCCTTTGCGAGCGAGCGCGAACGGATGGTGGAGGACATTCTTGCCCTGTGGTCGATGACGGAGCGCGATCTCGGGGGGCGAGAGCCGGACGAGCGGGTGATGAAGGTGATGGGCAAAGTGCCTCGCCACGAGTTTGTCGGTTCCTCACAGACCAGGTATGCCTACGCCAACCGGCCGTTGCCCATCGGCCACGGGCAAACCATTTCCCAGCCGTACATCGTCGCGCTGATGACCGTGCTCGCGGGCGTTGACGAAAAAAGCCGAGTGCTGGAGCTCGGCACCGGTTCGGGTTACCAGGCGGCCGTGCTGGCGGAAATCGTCAGCCAGGTCTACACCATAGAAATCATCGCGCCGCTGGCCGACAGCGCTTCCAAGAGGCTGACGCGGCTCGGTTACGATAACGTTACGGTGCGCCACGGCGACGGCTATTACGGCTGGAAAGAGCGCGCTCCGTTCGACGCCATTCTGGTCACCGCGGCGGCGAGCCACATTCCTCCGCCGCTGGTGGACCAGCTCAGGGTCGGCGGCAGGATGGTGATTCCGGTGGGCAGCGGTTTTGCCGTTCAGCAGCTGGTGCTGGTGGAAAAGCTGGGCGTGGATCGGGTCCGCGTCCGTCAAATTCTGCCCGTGCGTTTCGTGCCGCTTACTGGCGATCATTAGTACCCACTCCATCTTCCGGCCGGGGCGCACCGCCAAGGCCCCCAAATCAACACAGCAGCAATGACTGAGGATCGCGAACTTTCCCGGCTAGGCACCCTGCTGCCGGTGGCTCTGATCTCCTGCGCGGTGCTCGGCTACGAAATCCTGCTGGCGAGATTGTTCGCTATCGTTCAATGGCATCACTTCGCCTACATGGTGATCAGTATCGCGTTGCTGGGATTCGGCGCCAGCGGCGCGCTGCTGTGTCTTGCCGGCGAGACCCTGAAGCGGCGCTTCAAAGCCGCCTTCCGCATCAATGCGGCATTGTTTTCCGTGACCAGCGTCGTAAGCTTTCTGCTCGCGCAGCGGCTCGACTTCAATCCACTGGAGCTTGCATGGAGTTTCGAGCAAAGCGGAAAGCTGTTTTCAATTTATCTGGCGCTGATGTTTCCGTTTCTTTTTGCAGCGAACGCCATCGCGCTGGCGCTGATGGTTTACGCAAAAGCAGCGGGGCGCGTGTACGCGTGGGATCTGATGGGCGCGGGCGCGGGCGCCGCTGGCATCGTGGGTTCCCTGTTCTATCTGTCCCCCGAAGGCGCGCTGGCTCTGCCCGCGCTGCTCGGAGTGGCGGCGGCATCCATGTTCGGCTTGAAGCGGCCGCTCAAGGGCCTGGGAGTGTCGGCACTCGTTGCCGGCCTGGTCCTTACGCTTGCGGGAGTGTTGTTCGAACGACCTCTGCGTTTGCGGATATCGCAGTTCAAGGCCCTGGAGCAGGCGCTGCAGGTCGCCGGATCGAAGCTAACCATCGAGCGTAACAGCCCGCTGGCGAGGCTCAGCGTGGTCGAGAACGAGACCATACCGCTGCGACACGCGCCGGGCCTGAGCCTGCTGACGACGTCGCGTATTCCGCATCAGGCGGCGCTTTACGTTGACGGCGACGGGCCCGCCGCTATCAGCCGCTTCGATGGCGCTCGGGAGTCCGTTTCTTTCGTTTCCCAGGTGACCTCGGCCCTGCCTTATCAATTCCTGCGCGCCCCGTCGGTGCTCGTCGTCGGGCTGAACGGCGGAACCGACGTGCTACAGGCGGTGTACTACGTGGCGACGGAAATTGACGTGGTGGAGATTAATCCTCAGCTGGCAGAGATTGTGAGGGACAGCTACGGCGAATTTTCCGGCCGTATTCTCGAGCGTGAAGAAGTCCGTTTGTTCGTCGAAGAAGCTCGCGGTTACGCCGAACGGACAAGCGCGCGTTACGATTTTGTGCAGATGGGCCTGAGCGGATCGCTGGTCTCATCCGGTTCTGGTCTTAAAGCGCTGTCGGCGAACCATCTCTACACCGTCGAGGGTGTGAAAGCGCTGTTCGGACTTTTGAAACCCGGTGGCGTGCTGAGTTTCACTCTCTGGGAACGGTTACCGCCTAGAGACAGCGTGAAGTTGTTTGCCACCGCCATCTCTGCGCTCCGAATCGCGGGCGTAAAGCAGCCCGAACGGCAGCTCGCCTGGATAAGAAGCTTCAACACCAGCACGCTGGTAGTGAAGAGCGGCACGTTCTCGCCCGGCGAGACGTCAGCGCTTCGCGCGTTCTCCAGCGCACGCGGATTCGACCCCGTCTACTATCCCGGCATTCGCGCGGTAGAGGCGAATCGATTCAATCAGCTCGAGGAGGCGTATTTTTTTCAAGCTGCCAAGGCGATGCTATCGGACGAGCGCGCTGATTTCGTTGCCCGTTATAAATTCGACATTCGACCGGCAAGCGATGACCGCCCGTATTTTTCCAACTTTTTCAAGCCGACATCTGTAGCCGAAATTCTGGCGCTCAAAGATCGCGGCGGCATGGGCCTGCTGGATTTGGGCTATTTGGTTGTCTGGGCAACGCTGTTCCAGGCGCTTGTATTGAGCGCGGTTATCATCCTTTTGCCGCTGTTCGTTTTTTCCGGCGGGGACACGCGCAAGCAGCGTGACGCGCGCACCGCTGCCGTCACGCTGGCCTATTTCCTGAGCGTGGGTTTCGGGTTCATTTTGATCGAGATCGTCTTGATCGAAAAATTCCAGCTTTTTTTAAACCACCCGCTGTACGCGGTGGCGGTCGTGCTTGCGGGGATGCTGTTGTTCGCGGGTCTCGGTTCGGGATTCGTCATGCGCAATGCCGGAAAGCCCGCGAGGTGGCGAATTCTTCTGCCGGTGCTCGCCATCGTTCTCATCGGCAGCGCGTACCTGGAAATTCTTCCCCGGGTCAGCGGAATTCTGTTCATGCTTTCCGACGAGCTCAGCATAACGTCGGCGCTGCTGCTGGTTGCGCCATTGGCGTTCTTCATGGGAATGCCGTTTCCGGTTGCCATCGAAGCCCTTTCGCGCAAAGCCCCAGCTTTGATTCCATGGGCCTGGGGCGCCAACGGATGCGCTTCGGTGGTGGGGGCCGTGCTCGCGGTGCTGATTGCATCGAGTTACGGCGGCAGCGCGGTGATCGCTCTGGGACTCGTCCTCTACCTCGCGGCGGGCGGACTGGGCTGGGCGGCGTTCGCGACCGAAATTACTGAGCCTGCTCGCGAATCCTGATATCTGGCTCTAGATTAAGCTGCCCGTCATTGTCTAACACGCCGATTCTGCGCTGAGCGGTGCTGGAAACCACGATGACCTTTTCATGCTGCGATGGCCGACGGACAAAGGCGACCTCCCAGCCGAAGTTTTCTAGCTGACGCAGCGTCATCATTTGGTCCGGGCTGAGCACGTTCCGGTAGTTGGGTGGAACCGGTGGCTGACCTGTACGTTTCTCTGCTTCCATTTCGTCTCCCCTTGGACCGGCGTTCAACCGGAGGTTCGTTATCGTTTTTGCGACCTAGTTCACAAAATATGCTACCAGAAACCCGCTGGGCGGAAACGGGCAAAATTCCCAAAATTCAATCACTTTGGTGTATTCCGGCGACAGGAAGCGCAAGCCTTGAACGGGCGCCGACGCCCGTCCGGCGCGGCTTTCGGCGCGAACCTTTGAACCCGTCTTTTGGATATACTGGCATCCGCCCGCGGCCGTCCGGCGACGGGCGAATTCCATTCCGAATCCGAGCAGAAAAACACCGTTTCCGGGAGGCAACTCAATGAAAACCAGAATGAAAAGCTTAGGCGGCCGGATGCTGACCGCAGCGCTGGCGCTGATTGCGGTCGGGGCATTCAGTGCCGGGCAGGCGATGGCGGCGGAGAAGCTACGCGTCGCGGCCGTGTTCGAGACTCCAATAGAAGAGCCGTGGGTGAACCAGATCCACGTGGCGCTCAAGCAAGCGGAGAAGGAGCTCGGTATCGAGTACACCTGGTCCGAAAGCGTGAAATCCGCCGATTTCGCCCGAGTGATGCGGGAATATGCGGAAGGCGGCTATCAGCTCGTGATGGGAGACGCTTTCGGCGCCGAGCGCATCGCGCGCCGGGTCGCTAAGTCCTACCCGAAAACCGCCTTCACCTTCGGTTCCGGAATCGGGCCGGCGGAGCCCAACTTTGCCGTGTTCGACAACTGGATTCACGAGCCGGCTTACCTCGCCGGCATGATCGCGGGCAAGCTGACCAAGACCAACACCATTGGCGCGGTGGCCGCGATGACCATTCCCGAGGTCAATCGCCTGTGTAATGCGTTCTGCTCCGGCGCCAAAGAGATCAATCCCAAGGTGAAGTGCAAGTTCTCCTTCATCGGCTCGTTCTTTGATCCGCCAAAAGCGAAGGAGGCGGCGCTGGCCCAAATTGATCAGGGCGTCGATGTCATTTATGCGGAGCGTTTCGGCGTCATCGAAGCGGCGGCGGAAAAGGGAATTCCCGCCATTGGAAATATGTCCGACCAGTGGCAGCTCTCCCCGGACACCGTTGTCACCAGCGTCGTCTGGGATATGTGGCCCACCGTTAAGCAGGTGGTGAACGTGGTCAAGGCGGGCGTGTTCACCTCCCAGGATTTTGGCCAGTTTTCCTACATGAGCAAAGGCGGCTCGTTTCTTGCGCCCTATCACAATTGGGAAGACAAGCTGCCCAAGGACGTGAAAGACATGGTGTCCAAGCGCAGGCAGGAGATCCTGGACGGCACCTTCCGCGTCGACATCGACGAAAGCGCGCCGAAGTCCGAGTAGAGGGTAAACCTGACTTTATAAATTCGCCCGGCGGTTCTCCGCCGGGCGGACCGGCCTTTTGCAAGGGGGCGCACTCGACCGAAGTCTGAGGTGCGCCCTCTTTTTTTGATTTGCGAGTGATGACACCAGACGCCGCCAACGCCGGGCCACCGCTGCTGTCGATGCGCGGCATCGATAAACGCTTCGGCGCGCTGCTGGCGAACGCTTCGGTGGATCTGGAGCTTCACTCCGGTGAGGTGCTGGGTTTGCTGGGGGAAAACGGCGCCGGCAAGACCACGCTCATGAACGTGCTCTTCGGAATGTACAGCGCCGACGCCGGACGCATCGAGATTGACGGCCGTCCGGTAAACATTTCCCGGCCGGCGGACGCCCTTGCCTCCGGAATTGGAATGGTGCACCAGCACTTTCACCTGGTGCCGCGACATTCGGTGCTCGAAAACCTGATGGTAGGTGAGCCCGGCCGCGCCGGACGGCTGGACGCGGCCTCTGCCCGCGAGCGTCTCCGGGACATCGCCAGCCGCTACGGTCTCGAGCTCGAGCCGGAGTCGATGGTGGGCGACCTGACCGTCGGGGAGCAGCAGCGGCTGGAGATTGTCAAAGCGCTGTTTCGCGGCGCGCGCATCCTGATCCTGGACGAGCCCACCTCGGTTCTTACGCCGCAGCAGACCGAAAGCCTGTTCCGGGCTATTCGCGCGATGGCGAAAGACGGGGTCGGCATCATCTTCATCAGTCATAAGCTCAACGAAGTGCTCGCCATCACCGACCGGCTCACGGTCATGCGGCGGGGAAGGGTGGTGGCAGAGCTTCAGAACGAGGCCACGCTTACTCGGCAAAAGCTTGCCGAGCTCATGTGCGGTCATCCTATCTCGCCGCCGGAAAAGCGACCCGTTGAGACCGGCCGGATCCTGCTCAAGCTCATCGGTCTGAACCTGGAAGTCGGTCCGGACCGCCGTCAGAAGCTGCGTAACGTTACCCTCGATGTTCACGCCGGAGAGATTGTCGGCGTCGCCGGAGTATCCGGGAACGGACAGCGCGAGCTTGCGGAAGTCATCGCCGGTGTGGTTCCAGCGACCAGCGGAACCATAGAAGTCGACGGAAAAACAGTGCGCGATACAAATCCCCGCGGCATGCAGCGACTGGGCGTTGCTCATATTCCCGAAGATCGCATGGGCGCGGGCCTGCTTACCACGCTGCCGCTGAGCGACAGCGTGATGCTGCCGCTGGCGCACAAAAGCCCTTTCAGCCGTTTCGGATGGTTCAACCGCAAGGCGGTTCGAAAGTTCGTTCTGGATCAGATCGAGAAATTCGACATTCGCACCGAGGGACCGGAAGTTCGCACCGGGACGCTCTCCGGCGGCAATCTGCAAAAGGCGCTATTGGCGCGGGAGCTGGCGCTGGATCCGCTGGTGCTTATCGCCGCTCAACCGACGCGGGGTCTGGACGTGGCGGCGGTTGAATTCGTACACGACCAGTTCATGAGGCTGCGATCGCAGGGCCGCGGCGTTCTTCTCATCAGCGAAGACCTGGAAGAGTTGTTCGCCATCTCCGACCGAATCTTGGTCATTTACGAAGGACGGATCGTGGGTGATCTGGACGCGTCGACTACGACCCCTGCCCAGGTGGGCCTGCTCATGGCGGGCGCGGAAGCGGCCTGATGCATATCCGCCTCGAAACCCGAATACGCACACCCGCGTGGATGAATCTCGCACTTCCGATCGTCGCGGTCTTTGCCACGCTGGTCTTGTGCAGCGGACTCATCGTTGCAGCGGGCGCCGACGTTTTTGCCGCTTACGGCGCGCTTTTTCAGGGAGCGTTCGGCAGCCGCTTCAATTTCGTTGAAACCCTGGTGAAGTCGGCGCCATTGATGTTCACCGGGCTCGCCGTCGCGGTGGCCTTCCGCGCCAAGTTCTGGAACATCGGCGCCGAAGGTCAGCTTCTCGCGGGCGCCATGGCCGCCGCCTTCATCGGGGCCCGCGAAGGACTTCCCGCCTGGTCGCTGGTACCGCTGATGGTCCTGGGCGGCGCCTTGGCCGGCGGACTCTGGGCCAGCGTGCCGGCGCTGCTGAAGGTGCGCCTCAAGGTGGATGACGTGGTGGCCACGCTGATGCTCAACTTCGTCATGTTTTACGGCATGATGGCGCTGCTTAGCGGGCCGTGGAAGGATTCCCTGAGCGGTTATCCGGATTCTCCGGACATTCGCATGGACGCCGAGTTTCCCATCCTCCTCGAATCCACCCGCCTGCATCTTGGCGTGCTGCTTGCCGTGCTGGCGGCGTTGCTCGTGTGGCTGTTGATGACCCGCACCACGTTCGGCTTTGCCATTCGCGCGGTGGGAGAAAACACGCGGGCCGCGGCCCACGGCGGCATCCCCGTGAGCAAAGTGGTGTTTCTTACCGCGGTGCTGTCCGGAGGGCTCGCGGGTCTCGCCGGAGTGGGGGAGGTTGCCGGACTGCACTTCCAGGTGATGGCGACGCTTTCTCCCAACTACGGCTATACGGGCATCGTCATCGCCATGCTGGCGCGGCTGAATCCGCTCGGCGTGATTCCATCTGCAATCTTTTTTGCCGCCATTGCCACCGGAGCAGAAACCATGTCCCGCGCCACCGGAGTGCCGGTGTTTCTCGCAGACGTCATTCAAGGCGCTTCGCTGATCTGTATGCTGGTGGCGCTTTTGTTCACGACGTATAGGTTGCGTTGGGCGTGAAGAGGAACAAGTGACATGTCACTGATCGACTAAATCAAGACGGTAACATTACTTTTTTTACCCATGTCCGACATCCTCGAACAAATTTTTCAGATCGGATTCTTCACCGCCATGGTGCGGGTGGCGACGCCGCTGCTGCTGGCGACCCTGGGCGAGATGTTCAGCGAGCGGGCCGGGGTGCTCAACTTGGGCATCGAGGGGATCATGCTGCTCTCCGCCATGACCGGCTTTTCGGCCGGGTACTTTTCCGGAAGCTTATGGCTCGGAATTATCGCGGCTGCGCTCACCGGGATTGTGTTCGGCGCGCTCATGGGTTTGCTCACGGTGACGCTGGGATTGAGCCAGCACGTCTCTGGTCTCGGCGTGACCCTGCTGTGCTCGGGGCTTGCTTTTTTCGGCTACCGCCTGGTGTTCGGCCAGCCGTCACAGCCGCCCAACGTGTCCGCCTTCGAAACCGCGCCGGTGCCGCTGCTTTCCGAAACCCCGGTGCTCGGTCCTATCCTTTTCGATCACGTGACGCTGGTGTATCTGGCCTTCTTGCTGGTACCACTCGCGGCCTTCGTCCTTTACCGCACCCCCTGGGGCTTGAATCTGCGCACCGTGGGCGAAAATCCGCACGCGGCCGCGTCGGCCGGCGTGTCCGTGGCCTGGAAGCGCTACCAGGCGCTGATGATCTCCGGCGCCTTGTTCGGCGTCGCTGGGGCTTATTTTTCGCTCGCCCAGTTCAACGCCTTTACCTTCGGAGTGATTTCCGGCCGGGGCTGGGTGTGTATCGCGCTGGTGGTGCTCGGACGTTGGGATCCGTGGCGGTGCGCCTTTGCGGCGCTGCTGTTCGGCGCGGTGGACGCGCTGCAGCTGAGGCTTCAGTCCAGCGGTGTCATCGATTTGCCGTTTCAGGTGTTTCTGTTACTGCCGTTTCTGATTACCGTGGTCGCTATGGCGCTGGTGGCGAGGAACGCCCGCGCGCCCGCCGCGCTGCTGGTTCCCTTCCGCAAGGAGGAGCGCTGAACGGGACAGGGCGCAGGTTCCCGCCGGCGTCCGGCAAGGGCGATTTGGCCAGAGGCGAACTACGGCCCGGGCGATGTGTCACACAGCCTTTCATTGGCGTATATTCCGCCTTTTCGCGGCCTCAACGCAGATCCGGTAAAGCGCTGATTTAAGCTCATTTTCATCGAGGCGCGGGGACCGGAAGCAGACTGACATGACCGAAGCAAAACGACCCTCTTCCCATATCAAGCTTACCTCTCATCCGAGCAAGCAGGGGACCGCGGTGCCCATTGTCTGGGGGGCGCCTACGGCCAGGCAACGCGGGCCCGTCATCGGCACGCTTACGGACGCCTCGCGACGCAACGCCATCGGTGCGCATTCGGGGTCCTACTCGCTTTACCGCGCGCTGGCGGTGGCGTCGGGCACGCTCAATCCGCTGCATCGTCCCGACCTGACCGATACCGCGCCGGCCGCGCCCATCGGTCCGGTGCCCCAGTGGAACGATCCCAAGAAAATCGTTTCATTGGATCCCTATGGCCACCTGGTGAGCGAAGTCTTTACCGAAGAGCTGAAGGCGGGCTGGGACATCCGTCCCACTATCGCGGTAACCAAGGCGCAGCTGAACATGCCTGAGATTCGCGATGCTATCGAGGCGGGGCGCTTGAAGCCGGACGGAAGCGTTCTCACCGAAGAGGGCGACGCCCGCGTGACCAAGGCCGCAATAGAACCCGTCTGGTATCTGCCCGGAATCGCCGAACGCTTCGGGGTGACCGAGGGCGCGCTTCGCCGCTGCCTGTTCGAGCAATCCGGTGGCATGTTCACCGAACTGGTTACACGCAACGATCTGAAGATTTTTCTGCCGCCCATTGGCGGCATCACCATCTATTGCTTCGGTGACCTCGACGCGATCACCGATCCCAAGGGAAAAGTGGCTTGCCGGGTGCACGACGAGTGCAACGGCTCCGACGTTTTCGGATCCGACATCTGCACCTGCCGTCCTTATCTGGCTCACGGCATCGAGGTCTGTATTGAAACGGCGCAGCAGGGCGGCGCCGGGGTTATTGTTTACAATCGCAAGGAAGGCCGCGCGCTGGGAGAGGTCACCAAGTTTTTGGTTTACAACGCGCGCAAGCGGCAGCTGGGAGGCGACCGTCCCGAAACCTATTTCGAGCGTACCGAGTGCGTGGCCGGTGCCCAGGACATGCGTTTCCAGGAGCTGATGCCCGACGCGCTGCAGTGGTTGGGAATCAGCCGCATTGATCGATTCGTTTCCATGAGCAATTTGAAGTACGAGTCCATCGTTCGTCAGGGTATCGAAATTGCGGATCGAGTGCCGATACCGAAGGACCTCGTTCCTGACGACGCCAGCGTAGAAATGTTGGCGAAGCGCGCGGCGGGATATTTCTCCGAGACGCCGATCGCCCCAGAGGAACTCGCTCGAGCCATAGGTCGAGGACTCCACGATTAACGTTGTTGCGGAGCGCGACGCCGCCGAAGCCGTCGCGGCGCTGCGCACGCCGGCCATGGTTCGCGATCGAGCCGCGGAGATGCTCGAGGCGGGTACACAGGACGCGCTCAGGCATTTTTCTTTGCGCCTGAATCGCCTCGAGGCCACCGCCGACTACGTGGTTGACGTCATTCGATCAAACTATCCGGATCTTTCCATTCCCTATCACAGCCGCTGGCGCCATTTTGGCGCAGGAAACATCGACCGAGTGGCGATGCTGGACTCGGCGCTGGGCGACGTGTCGTCCGCCGAGCGGGCGAGGGCGCAGATCGACCTGGTGGCGGTAAGCGTTCTTCTCGACGCCGGCGCCGGCGCCGAGTGGCGGTTCCTGGAGCCGGACGGAGGCGGCGCGTATTTTCGCTCCGAGGGTCTCGCGGTGGCGAGCTTTCATCTGTTCCTGAGCGGCGCGTTGTCCTCGCGCAAAACTGCAAAGCTTATCGCCGACGCCGGCGGGCTCGAGGGTCTGAATCGCAATCGCTTCGAAAACGCGTTTCAGGTAAGCGAATCCAACCCGCTGGTGGGCGTTGTCGGCAGGGTAGATCTCATCAACGCCCTCGGGCGGACGCTTCGGGAAAAGCCGGAGATCTTCGGGCAGACGCTGCCGCGGATCGGGAATCTGTATGATTACTTCGTCGAGCGTGCGGACGGCGGCGCGATCTCGGCCCGCGATGTCCTGATTACGGTACTGAACGCTTTTTCGCGTATCTGGCCCGGAAGGATCCAGATCGGCGGCGAAAATCTGGGCGACGTGTGGCCGCATCCGGCGATTCGCCGGGACGACGCCACCAGCGGCCTGATGCCTCTGCACAAGCTGTCCCAGTGGCTGACCTATTCGCTGGTGGAGCCGCTTCAGTGGGCGGGGCTTCGCGTCACCGATCTGAACCAGCTGACCGGGCTGGCGGAGTATCGCAACGGCGGGTTATTCGTGGACCTTGGCGTGCTCGAGCTCAAGGAGCTGAGCCGAATCGACGAGTTTCATGACGTGGGCGCCGAGCTGGTGGTGGAATGGCGCGCTCTTACGGTGGCGTTGCTGGATCGCCTGGCGCCGCTTGTACGGCGGCGGCTGGGTCTGGATGATCAATCGCTGCCGCTGGCCAGGATCCTCGAAGGCGGCACCTGGAGCGCGGGCCGGCGTATTGCCGCGGAGAAGCGCGCGGACGGCGGTCCGCCCATCCGGGTGAAAAGCGACGGCACGGTGTTTTGAGAATTGACCGATCCGCCGGAGCTGCTGTCAATTTTGCGGCGATGCCTGGGTTAGGCTTTCTAATATCACGTGTTTTTTGTCGGATTTGGCTACTAAGCAAAAATCTGAATTCATTCATCTCTAGTTACGCAAACTGCACGTAAGAATTCTTAAGCCCGGGACAATCGCCGAAGTGTCTTTGAATAACAAACCTAAAGGGTCATAGCCATGGAAAACGTGTCCGTAATCGATCATCCGCTGGTTCAGCACAAGCTATCGCTGATGCGTCGCAAGGACACTCCGACCGCTACATTTCGCCAGCTTTTGCTGGAGATTTCTCTGCTGCTGGGCTACGAGGTGACTCGCGATTTGCCGATCGAAATGGAAGAGATCGAGACGCCCCTGCAAAAGATGCAGGCGCCCACGCTGGCAGGAAAGAAGCTGGTGCTGATCTCTATCCTCCGCGCCGGCAATGGCCTTCTGGAAGGCATGCTGGACCTGATCCCTTCAGCAAGGGTCGGTCACGTTGGGCTCTACCGGGATCCGGAGTCGCTGGTGGCGGTTGAGTATTACTTCAAGGTGCCCCACGAGCTCGAGGATCGGCATGTGATCGTGGTGGACCCCATGCTTGCTACGGCGAACTCTGCCATCGCTGCGGTTCAGCGCATCAAGGAGGCCGGCGCCGTCAACATCAAGATGGTCTGCCTGCTGGCCGCGCCGGAGGGGATTAAAGCGTTTCAGGAGGCGCACCCGGACGTGCACATCTATACCGCCGCCATTGACGAGCGCTTAAACGAGCACGGCTACATCGTTCCCGGCCTAGGCGACGCGGGCGACCGACTCTACGGCACCAAATAACTAAGACCTCACTCGGCACTCCTAATCTTCCCGACACGCCGCACCGAAGCCCGTGGGCGTCGTCGCTGCCTATCGATTTGTAACAGTTCCGCTCCTGTCACTGGTTACAATTGTTAACAAACCGTGATTTCTATTCGTGCATAATCGCGTGGATAGATACGTGGGGACCCCAGGCGTTCGTGAAGTCACGATTACACTCTTTCGTGACGGTGCTCGTTGCTCTGTTACTTTGTTTCAGCGCTTCGGCGGGGGCGGAGTGTCCTACCGTATTGCAACCCGGCGGACTGGCGTCACAATGGCCCCAGCAACTCGAGCTGCATGAGTTCGAACGCCAGCGTGGCCCGCTGGAATTCAACGAACGCCCGGCGTTCAGCGCCAAGGTGGCCGCCGGCGAACTCCCTCCCGTCCAAAAGCGCCTGCCCAGCGAGCCGCTGATTCTGTTGCCATATGAAGAGTGCGGGCGCTACGGCAGCGTTTTGCGGGGACTGAGCCTCGGGCTCAACTCCGGGGGCAGCGAGGTCTTGAG
>JBFIYQ010000024.1:0-13198 GCA_041605275.1 Gammaproteobacteria bacterium | reverse complement strand
CCGTGGATCGGCCAGGCGCCCTTCACGGAAACGCGGCATGTTTTCGCCAACTTAGGCGACGGCACCTATTTCCATTCCGGGCTGCTGGCGGTCCGAGCCGCCATCGCGGCCAAAGTCAACATCACCTACAAGATCCTCTACAACGACGCCGTGGCCATGACCGGCGGCCAGCCCGTGGACGGCACCCTGACGGTGGAGCAAATCAGCCATCAACTTTACGGCGAAGGCGTCAGACGCATCGCCGTGGTCACCGATGAGCCGGACAAGTACCCGGATCGCGGCGCCTTCGCCAAAGGCGTGACCATTCATCACCGCGACCAGCTGGAAGCGCTGCAGCGGGATCTGCGCCAACGCGAGGGCACCACGGTGATCATCTACGACCAAACCTGCGCGGCTGAAAAGCGCCGCCGCCGGAAGCGCGGTCTGATGCCCGATCCGCCGATTCGCGCGGTGATCAACGAAGCGGTTTGCGAGGGCTGCGGAGACTGCTCGGTGCAGTCCAACTGCCTCTCCGTGGTGCCGGTGGAGACCGCCTTCGGGCGCAAGCGGGCCATCGATCAATCTTCGTGCAATAAAGACTTCAGCTGCATCAGAGGCTTTTGTCCGAGCTTCGTCACCCTGCACGGGGCGAGACTGCGCAAAAAAACCGGTAAAGGCGAAGGATCCGAATTTGAGCGCCTGCCGGAGCCCAATTTGCCGTCCACCGCACGGCCCTGGGACATCCTGGTAACCGGCGTGGGCGGCACCGGCGTGCTCACCGTGGGCGCAGTGCTTGGCATGGCGGCCCACCTGGAAGGCAAGGGCGTCGCGGTGCTAGACATGACCGGTCTGGCGCAAAAGTACGGTGCGGTCACCAGCCACGTGCGCATCGCCGACAGGCCCGATCTCATTCACGCCGTGCGTATCCCCGCGGGCGGCGCCGATCTGCTGCTGGGTTGCGATCTGGTAGTGGCCGCCGGATTCGAGGCGCTGAGCAAGGTGGACAGCGCCCATACCCACGCGGTGGTGAACAGCCACGAATCCATCACCGCCGGATTCGTCGCCAATCCCGATCTGGAATTCCCGGCGTCCGCCATGCGCCGCGCCATCGCCGAAGCCACCGGCGAGGGCAAGGATAGGTTCGTGGACGCGACCCGCATCGCCACCGCGCTGCTGGGGGATTCCATCGCCGCCAACCTGTTCCTGGTGGGCTTCGCCTGGCAGCGAGGACTTGTGCCGCTGACCTCGGAGGCGATCGAACGCGCCATCGAGCTCAACGGCGTTGCGGTGGACTTCAACAAGCAGGCCTTCCTGTGGGGGCGCCGCGCCGCCCACGACCTGGCAGCGGTGGACCGCATTGCCTTCCCGCGCCCGCCGCAGGATCGAGTTCCCGACGACCTGGAGACGCTGATTGCCCACCGAAAAAAGTTCTTAAGCGAGTATCAGGATGCGTCTTACGCCGAACGCTACGAGCGCCTGGTCCGGCGTGTGGCAAGCGTCGAGCAGGAAAAGACGCCCAGGAGCAAAGGGCTGACCGAAGCGGTGGCCCGCAGCTACGCCAAGCTGCTGGCCTACAAGGACGAATACGAGGTGGCGCGCCTTTTTACCGAAACCGGCTTTATCGATCGGCTGAAAGATCAATTCGAAGGGGATTTCCGGATCCAGTTTCACCTGGCACCGCCGCTGCTGGCGCGGCTGGACCCGGTCACCGGGCGGCCTAAGAAACGCGCCTTCGGCGGATGGATGCTGCGCGTGTTCCGGATCCTCGCAAGCATGAGACGGCTGCGAGGCTCGCTGCTGGATCCCTTTCGCTGGACCCCGGACCGCCGCCTGGAACGCGAGCTGATCCGGAATTATGAAATCACCGTGGAGGAGATTCTCCAGCGGTTAGAACCCGGTAATCACGCCGCCTCGGTCACCCGTGCGGCGATGCCGGAGCGCATTCGCGGCTTCGGTTTCGTCAAAGAAAAAAGTCTCGAGAAGACGCGCCAGCTCGAGTCGGCGCTCGCGGAGGAGACTCACGACCAGGCGGCCTGACCTCGTTCGCGAGGCGGGCCTCCTGCACTTAAAATACTGTTCGTGTGACCGCACAAAGTGGAGCGGATGATGGGCAAGCAGAATTATCGTATCGGCCAAATCGTGCCGAGCTCGAACGTAACCATGGAGACCGAGATCCCCGCGCTGCTCCGTGCACGCGAGCAAATACTGCCGGAGCGGTTCACCTTCCACTCCGCGCGCATGCGGATGAAAAAAGTTACCAAGGAAGAGCTGGAAGCCATGGACGCGGAGTCCGATCGATGTGCGCTGGAGCTTTCGGACGCCGCCGTGGACGTGATGGGCTACGCCTGCCTTGTGGCCATCATGAGCATGGGCCCCGGGTATCATCGTGAATCCGAGCGACGGCTCGAAAAAGCCGCCACGGACAATGGCCATCCCTGCCCCGTGGTGAGTTCGGCCGGGGCGCTGGTGGAAGGGTTGAAGGCGCTGGGCGCCAAACGGGTCAGCGTTCTGGCGCCCTATATGAAGTCGTTGACCCGGCTGGTCACGGATTACATCGAAAACGAGGGATTCGAGATTGTCGACGTGATTTCCCTGGAGATCCCGGACAATCTTGAGGTGGCCGCTCAGGATCCCCTGCAGCCCTCGAAGATTTGCGCCCGGCTCAATGTGAGCGGCGCCGACGCGGTGATCGCCTCGGCCTGTGTCCAGATGCCGTCGCTTCCCTCCATAGAGCCGCTGGAGCGCACCCTCGGACTGCCCACCGTATCCGCGGCCGTATGCACCACCTACCTCATGCTGAACCGCCTCGGCCTGGAAACCCGGGCGCCCGGGGGCGGGACCCTGCTGAGCGGCCGCTTCGGCAGAGCGAAAGCCGCCTGACCGGCACGGGGCATAAAGGGCGGCGAAAATGCTGCGAACCGGCTCGATCCGGCGGGCCTGCGCTCCAACCGGGATTCCAGTTGCTATTCTTATATCGTTTAATCAACGGCTTCCGGACGGTGTCTTGAATTGAATTTTCGGGCCAGGTGGCACGCCTGGCCAAGGACACTGCGGGCAAATGAAACGATTGGCAGAAAATTCCGGCTTTTTCCAAAGGGTGCGATCGCAGTGACTCAGCAGGCTCCAAAACAGGTACTGATCGTTGACGACAGCGATAAGTATCGGAATCTCCTGGTTCAGTTCATGAACAAAGCGTTTCCCGAGGCCAAAGTCACTTCCTATAACCCGGTTGGAAAAGGGGCTCCCGGGCCGGATTTCGACTGGTCTAAATTCGACGTGCTCATCATGGAGTACCGCCTCGGCCCGGAGGAAAACGGTCTGGACTGGCTTCGCAAGTACAAGCGTGATCACACACGCTTCCCCGCGACGATTCTGCTGACGGATTCGGGGAGTGAAGATGTTGCCGTGGGCGCGCTCCGCTACGGCGCGCACGATTATCTCCGCAAACAGAATCTGAGCGCACAAAGACTCGCGGAAAGCATCTCCGATGCCTTCAACGTCCGGGCCAAGCAGTCCAGCGCAACCCAGTCGCTGACCCTCAACGCCTCACGTTTCAGCAAGTCCTTTTTTTACGGTCAGTTCAGCCTTGCTTCTGACGAGGCGGAAAAAGGCGAAAACCGAGCTGTCATTCTGATTACGATTGACGGCTTCGACACGCTGCGGAACTCGTTCGGCGTGCTCGGCACCGACGCGATTGCCCGCCACCTGGGAAAGATCAGCACCGAGATGTTCAAGCTGGAGGGCTACCGACCGCGGGCGACGCGCTTCACCGATTCGTCCATTGCGCTGCTTGCGGGCCAGTACAAGTCCCGTGACGACCTCGAGCGCCTGCTTAAAGGGCTCTGCGCGCGACTCAATAACGCGCCGCCGGAAGTGGACGGGACGCCGGTGCGCATCACCGTGAGCATTGGCGCGATCATCATTACTTCCCGTGCACCCGGCGTGGCGGGGTTGCTGCAGCAGGCGGAGCGGGCGGCGGAGTCCTCCGAGACCAAGGGCGACTCCATCGTGGTGCAGACGTCCAAGGTGGCGCAAGAAAAAGGGTTGGACACCGCTGCTCGCGCGCGGGTTTTTGACGCCCAGGAAGCCATTCGCGAAAACCGGATTCAGGCAATTTTCCAGGCCTTGATGAAGGTGTCCGAGAGGAGCTCCAAGCTTCCGTTTACAGAGCTGTTTCAAATCAGCCCCCGGTTTATCGCCCACAACGGCCAGACCATCCAGGCCGACGCCATTCTGAAAGGAAAACGGGACGATAACCTGGCGCGGCTCGTCGACCGCTGGAAAATCAGGGAATGCATCAGCCGGCTGCTTGACGGCAAATTCCCGGAAAAGCAGGCGCCCGGCTTCTGTATTGGCTTGAGCGAGGCGTCCTGCACTGACGTCAAGCTCGCCGCCTGGATCGGCGAGCTGATCAAACACCACGGCGGGCAGCGCCGCTTCGGCGAGATTTGCCTAAGCGTCTCAGGCGAGGTGTTCATGCGTCAATTAAAACCCCTGCTCGCCCTTTTCGCTCACCTGAACAAGCAGCACGGCTTTCTTTTTGCGCTCACCAACGCTGAAGATTCCGAGCTGTGCAAAGTCTGTTTCAGCCAGTTTCCGTTCAGCCTGCTCTCGGTCAGCTACCCAACCCTCAAACGCCTGACCGAGTCAGAAAACGACGTCAGTGAATGGGACAAGATGCTCGACTCGGCCCACAGGCGCGCCGCGATGAGCGTCGCCAGCGGTATCGAAGATGCCAACGCGCTCACCTTCGCCATCTCCAAGCACATCGATTTCGTGCAGGGCGATTTCATCGCTCCCGAGCAGGAAGAGATCGAGGCGGTGGTAGGCGTGGAATCGGTCCAAATCCGCTCCTGAGCCGCCGGGACTGAGCGAGCCAGCCTCCCCCGGTCTGCTGAATCGCTTATATTAAGCCCTCGCATTCACCGGGCGAGCGCAGACTCGCCCGCTTCGTTTATTCAGCACTGACCATGCGCTCCGTGATCGGATTCCTCTCTGCCTTGGCGCTGCTGTTCCTGGTCGGCTGCCAGTCTGCGAGCCCACCGCAGACACCGCGCCCCGGCGCGGCGGCAGAGCCTTATGAAGGTGTTGACACCAGCGAAACCGATCGCACGATTTACATCGTCAGCAATGGCTGGCACACGGCTATTGTGATCGCCCGTCCCGACATATCCGAAGGAATGGTGCCGGAAATTCGAGATTTTCCTGAAGCCGAGTTCTTCGAGTTCAGCTGGGGCGACGCCCAATACTTCCCCGCTCCGGAGAAAGGCCTGGGGATGATCATGAACGCGCTGTTCACTCCGACGCCGGCGGTCATGCATCTCGCCGGCCTGCCGGCGCACCCGAGGACGACCTTTCCAACCGCCGAAACGGTCTCACTCGAGGTGTCGCCGGAAGGCTTTGATGCCCTCGTTTCCTTCCTCGATCAGGCTTTTGAACGCGACGCCGGCGCTGAGGGCAAACCAGGGCTATATCCTTTCAGCCGTTTCTATCCCGCCAAAGGCCGCTTTCACATGTTCAACACCTGCAACACCTGGACCGCGCGGGGACTCGCCGCCGCCGGCATCGCGGTCACCGTCACCGGGACCCTGCAGGCGGAAGAGCTGATGAAGCAGTTGCGGCAATAGCGAACCCCGCAGCGGGCACTGCCCCACCCAGTGCGGGTTTTGCCGATCCGGCGACCATATCGGTTGCCGACGTCAACATCCCAACTCCAGTGCGCTTCTGTTCCGCGGTCCCTGCTTGAATGAAAACGGGCCGGGGCCCGGGCAACAATTCAAATCCTGGGCCCCGCGCCGGAATCGAGAAACGCTCAGTCGATGGCGAGTATTCCGCTTACGGCATGTTTGCCAGAATCTTGCGCATACCGTCCGCGTCGAAGGCGCGCAGCGTCTGCGTGCGCACGTTTCCGGCAGAGCCGACCGTCAGTAGCGCTGATGTTACCGCCTCGTCGGAACCGTCCATGACCGCGACAACATCATAAGCACCTACGGTCCAGTAAATGGCTTTGACCTCGACGTCAAGCTTCTTTGCCATCTCGGTAAAAGCTTTTGCGCGAGCCGGGGAGTTCTTGACGCTTTTGATTCCCTGCTCAGTGAAATTTATCAGTGAAATGAATGTGGCCATGAAAATACCTCCTGGTTAGCCGGTTGACCGGGCGTTGGGGTGCAAGTAAGACCGCCGCGCTCCGCGTCGTTGCGTGTCCGCGAATCGGCGCCGGAGGAGTCAGCCCCCTGATTCAGATTGCCGAATCTGAGGCGCGGGGACGTTGACTCCCCGACTTCCTCTAATACGCTTATATCGTGTGAAGTTCCAGTTTTTCTCCCCGAGCGCATGACCATCGAGGCAAAGCTTAAGGTTTTCTACCAGGAGTGCGGATTCGGTGACACGCTGGGATCGCGCTCGCGCACGGTTCCCGTTTACACCGGCTGCATGCTGGTACCGCTACCTAACATCGAGACCCGCCGCCGCTTTCTCAAATATCACGATATTCACCACCTGGTGACCGGATACAGCGTTGGGCGGATTGGGGAAGGCGAAGTGAGCGCCTGGGAGCTGGGGGCGGGCTCCGTCTTCATCTCTCCCATGCTGGGAACTATGAACCTGATCGCTTTGTCCACCGGTCTGGTGCTGAAACCCAGGCGGATGTGGCAGGCATTCCGGCGCGGGTGTAGGAGCTACACGCTCTATCCCGCATCGCGGCGCGAGCAGGTGGACAGCGGTTTCTGGCCGGATACGGACGCGGTTCGCAGCGATATTCTGGAAACCCGGCACAGCTCTGTGCTTGTAACCCTCCGAGCGCTGGAGTTCGGCGTCTACTCCCTTCTCGCCATGGGCATTCACGCGTGTATCGCCATACCGGCGGTCATTGCGCGCTTCGTCACCGACATCACGCTCGGCTACGGTTTTTTCCAGGCGGTGCAGCCGAAGAAACGCGCGGATCTTTACTGATGCAACCGATGGGCGGGATCCGAAGCAAACCCGTCGTCCTGACTTAATGTCGTGCACGTCTTCCTGAGGGATCCACCATGACAGGCTTCGTTCTAGCAGCCGTATGCGCCGGACTCTGCGTGCTTAACGTCTATATCGGCTTCGTTCGCCCGCCTCCGGTTTTTCGCCGCTACGCCCAGACCGGCGCCATCGTATTCTTCCTGCTCACGATCTTTAGCGCTTACTTCGGATGGCGGGAAATTCGGGCTGTAGACGAACTCGCGGCCCTGATCGACCCGGTCCCCGAAATAGTCGCGGTGCTTTATGTGCCTACCCCCGGAGAAATGCAAACGATAGCGAATGCAATGGCCGCAGTTCCGGGATCGACGCGTACCGGCAATACGCAGGCCGAGCGTCGACAGCTTGCAATGAACGTGGAAGGCCTGCGAGCACGACACTGGCGCTTGGATACCGCAATGTCGCCCGACTCCGTCATCGGCTTCTACCGGGAGCAAAGGCATCGACGGGATTGGCAGATCGCTTCGGACTCCCCGCCCTTCCTGACGCTCAAAAGAGGTGTGGAGAGCCTGATGATTTATACTAGCCGCGATCGCCTCCGTTCGATCACGGAGGTCTGGTACATGTACAAGCAAGGGAGTGAGTGACATGCATATTTCCAGCTTCATCGGCTTTCTGATTATCGGCGGGATCGCCGGCTGGATTGCGGGAAATATTATGAAAGGCCGCGGATTCGGTATCTTCGGCAACATCATCGTCGGCATCGTCGGCGCGTTTTTCGGCGGGTTCCTGTTCAGCATTCTCGGACTGTCAGCCCACGGCGTTATCGGCTCGCTGATCATGGCCACTCTGGGCGCCATCGCCCTGCTTGCCATCATCGGTTACCTGAAGAAGGTGTGACTGCTAGGCGCCCAGGTTTCGCGCGCAAGACCAGGGGCTATTTTGCGGCAAGAAGTCAAGCTAGAGGTTCAGCGGTGGACGTCGAACGGACAAACAGGGCGGCAGATATTCTTTACCGATTGCGCCGCGCGGTCACGTCGGTTGACGAGCTGCCGGGCGAATCCAGGCCCGAAGACCTCTCTGCCGGATATGAGATTCAGAATGAGCTCGTTGACCAACTGGAAGCAAAGTACGGAGGTACGGCAATAGGCTACAAAATCGCCTGCACCAACGCGCACGCGCAGCAGCTTTTAAACACCGACGCGCCCGTGTTCGGCCGGCTTTCCTCCTGTTTCACTTATTCGAGCCCCGCGAAGATAAGCGGAACTGCGTTTTCTATTCTCGGCATCGAGCCCGAGTTCGCTTTCCGGATCTCTAGGGACGTGCCCACGTCGGAGGCGCCATACTCGTCGGAGACGATAATCAACTTCGTGGCAGGCGTAATTCCCGCCATCGAGCTGGTCGGTCATCGCTTTTCCGGCTGGAACGTGCTCGACGCACCGACTCTGGTGGCAGACAACGCCGTTCACCAGGCGTGGATTCGGGGAACCGAGGTGAAAGAGTGGCGGCAACTGAATTTTTCCGAGCATGCCGTCGAGCTCA
Organism: Gammaproteobacteria bacterium; assembly: GCA_041605275.1. Lineage (GTDB taxonomy): Bacteria > Pseudomonadota > Gammaproteobacteria > HK1 > HK1 > CAMYJH01. The sequence goes on along the minus strand of JBFIYQ010000024.1, from coordinate 4,729 downwards.
TCGTTAACGGCGACGTGGCGCTTAGGGGACACGGCGCAAACGTGCTGGGCAATCCTCTGAGCGCGCTCGCCTGGCTGGCCAACGAGCTGCCGCGCTGGGGCCGGTCGCTCAATGCGGGTGATCTCGTTACGACCGGCACCTGCACCGACGTCTACACGGCGAAGATTGGCGACAGCATCCGGGCCGACTTCGGGGAGCTGGGAAGCGTGGCGCTTAAGCTGGCATAGAAACGCCTTGAGCCAAAATCCGATCCTCACATAGCCAAGAAAACTCACCGACCATGCCGCAGTTCGTACTCGTACACGGGGCCTGGCACGGCGCGTGGTGCTGGGCAAGAGTGCTGCCCCTGCTCCGAGTGGCGGGCCATGACGTACACGCCGTTACCCTCACGGGCGTCGGTGACCGGGCTCATCTCCTGAGCCCCGATATCCGTCTTAGAACCCACATTGACGACGTCCTCAATCTGATCAGGTTCGAAGAGCTTGACGAAGTCGTGCTCGTTGGCCACAGCTATGCCGGGATGGTCATTACCGGGATCGCTGATTCTCTACTGCAGCAGGGATCCCGGGCGCTGAGGCATCTGGTTTATCTCGACGCCGTGGTTCCCAACTCCGGAGAAAGCTGGAGCAGCCATCAACCGCCCGAAACGGTGGAAGCGCGCATCAAATCGGCGGTTATGAGGGGCAATACCAAGGTCATCCTCCCTCCGGACGCGAAAGTTTTCGGCCTGAAAGGTGCGGACCACGAGTGGGTCACCCGGCGGATGACGCCGCAGCCGTTCCTGCTGTATATCGATCCCTTGTCCTTCGATCGCGGCCGGCTTGCCGAACTCACCCGGACGTTCATCGCCTGCACATCCCCGGCGCTCCCCACTCTCGCCAACATCCGCAGCCGGGTGCAGCAGCAAGACGACTGGCAATTATTGGAGCTTGAAACGGGTCACGACGCGATGATAAGCGCACCGACAGAGCTTGCGGAAATACTGCTCCAGTGTTTAGAGAACAAACACTCAAAGCTCGATACGTAATGAGATGATACCGCCCAAAAATTTACCCCGTGGAATAATTCACCATGTCAGCACTTATGCTCGTGGCCGTAATTACGGCCCTCTACGCCTCCTATAATCTACTTGTCAAGGTCTCCAGCGATTACGTTCCGGTAAACGCTACCTCGACGGTGCTCGCCACAGTCTGTCTTCAGGTGGCTGCGCTGTCTGCATCTCTTTGCTTTCTCAGTTTCCTGATTGCGCGCGGCGGTCAGGTCCTCACGCTCTCCACGCGCGCCTATCTCTGGGCCGCCGGCGCGGGCCTTTGCATCGGCGTTGCCGAAATCTGCTATTTCTACCTGTTTCGAGGGGGCCTGGGCCGCGACGCGGCGGCGGCGAACGTCGCCATCCCGATCATTGTCAGCGGCACCATTGCAATCACGTTAATAGTTTCGTATTTCCTCTTCCGAGAGCCACTCACTCCAATCCAGCTGGGAGGGACGCTTCTGGTGATCGGCGGCATGGCTCTGATCGCCCTGGGTGCGTCTGGTTGAAGAGCGCCGTCGGCGCAGTTCGACGACATCGAAAGTCTTCAGCGGCTGACGGAATCCTTTCAGCGTGAGCTCGCCGATGCATACGGTCTCGACGCGGCCCTTGACGGCGTCGTAGGCTCGCTCGCTCAGCAGAATCTGTCCGTCGGCGGCCTCGTCGGAGAGCCGCGAGGCGAGATTGACGGCGCGGCCGTTGGCAACGTAGTCGAACCGACCCTCGCAGCCCACCATCCCTAAGGTTGCATAACCGAGAGACACCCCGACGCCGAAACCGAGCTCATAGCCGAGCTTTCGCCATTCCGAGGTGAGATCCTTCATCTTTTCCCGCATCGCCACCGCCAGCCGCACCGCCTGCATGGCGGGGTTCGGGCACGGCAGCGGCGCGTTGAAAATGACCATGATCCCGTCGCCGGCCCGGTGCTCGATGGTGCCTCCGAACGCATGGATCAGCTCCCCCATGGCCTGGTGGTAAACGCGGCGCACCCGGAGAGCCGACTCCGGCGCCGCCGTTTCGGAAAAAGCAGTGAACCCTCTCAGGTCGCAGAACAGCGCCGCGATCTCCCGGCGATGACTCAAGCTTGATTCTTCGTCGCTGGTGATCACCACTTCGGCAACGTGGGGGGAAAGAAACTTACGCAGCCGATTCAGCCGTTCGAGCTGCTCCACCTGCGACTGCAGTCGCGAGGTGAGCACCTTGTTCCACCTGATCAGCGACGCCATTCGGGAACGCAGGTTGCCGGCGAACGCTTTGAGCTGCATGTTCGTTTCTTCAGCCTCTGGGAAACGCTTGGCAGACAGCGGCGCAGCGCACTCGGGCCCGGCAGCGAGGGTTCGCTCCCGACTCCGGCCATTCATTCGCCATCTCTGTTGCAGACTCACCGCAACCAACTCGTTTCCCCCGCCTCAACTGACCCTCGATTTCATTTGGTTATTAAGAAACTGAAAGTTGCCCTTAATTGGAAGTAGATGCCGCATTCACATGAAGGCGTCCGCCCAAATCTCCGCCAGCCAGTGCGTCAGCCGGGTGGGCAGGTTCTGCGTAAGCTCGGTGGATCGTTCGAAGTCGCGCTCGAACAGCTGCTCCTTTAGCGCCCGCACGGCTTGCGGGCTTGAAGTGGCCACATTGACCTCATTGTTCACCCTCAGGCTCAGGTGGTCGAGATTTGCTGATCCCACGGTGAGCCAGCCATCGATGATGGCCGCCTTGGCGTGGGTCATCCTCGGGTAGACGAATACCCGGATGCCGTTATCGAGCATTTCGTTGATGACTCTTGCGTTGCTCTTGTCCATCAAGGGATGGTCTCCGCCGTTACTGATGACGAAACGAACGTCGACTCCTCGACGGCGGGCCTTGATCAGCTCGTAAAGAATGATGTCGTCGGAGAAGTAGGGATTCTCCATGTAAATGTACTGGCGCGCTCGCCGGATGGCCGCAATCTTGGCCTTGTAAATCTGCGAGTTCTCCGCCCGCGTATACAACAGGCGCACGGGATATCCGTGCCCGGTATCAGACGCATGAGCTTGGTTTTCGCTTCTGAGCAGCTGCGCCAGATCGCCCAACATCCCGGCTTGCGCCCAGGCTTCGTCAGCGTCCTGCACAAGTTTTTCCACTACAGAGCCCTCAACCCGGACCATGAGGTCGTGCCAGTCGTAGCGATACTCCCGCCCGATGTTCATCCCGCCCAGAAAGGCGACTTTACGGTCGATGATAGCCACCTTGCAGTGGTCGCCCGTGAACCAGGGATTGGTCATCTGGCGCGCCCTCACCCGGGAGTGCGCTTCCAGATAGCGGGCCATGGAACCGGGCGCGACGTGGGACTCCGGCAGGGAGGCCGGCATCACGCTCGCGCCGGTGACGGTGCCGATACCGTCCATGAGCACGGTCACGTCCACGTCCTTTGAACGCTGCTTGAGCAGATCGGCGATTCGAACCGCGTAGTCGTCGTTATCGAAGATATAGGTGCGGAGCTGGATGGACTTTCGGGCCGCCTCGATCTGCTCTATGAACGCCGGAAAGAACTCTTCTCCGTCCACGAGAAATTCCAGGGTGCCGCTCGAGCTCGTCGAACCGGTGAGCCCATCGAGCTCACGCTCCCATGCTTCAAGGTTCATCCCCGGACCCTCGGATAGCGGGGGAATGGGGCGCGCCTTCACCGCCGGAAGCCGCACCGTGTTGACGTAGACCCGACGGGTGAAGTCAGTGACCGAGTTCTTGACCAGGAAGCCGAGAGACTTGGCCGTGCTCACGGGCCGCACCACTGGATCGGTGGTGTAGGTCTTGACCACGGATCCCACCAGCCCGGCGGTCAGGTTGGCGCTGCGGGAGAAGGCGCCCGTATCGGCGTCCCCAGGGGATGATGCCTCGGAATACTCGGCCTGCCGCGTGCTCTCGATAATCTGGGTGGATGCCGACGGCGCGGGAGTCGAGTCGGACCTGGAATCGACGCCCGAGCAGGCCAGGAGCGTAAGAGAAAGCATGCAGCACCCCACCCGGCTCAAGGATCTCGTGGTGTCCGTTGCCGCTGAGTTGCTCTCCGCTGAGGTGTACATCACAGGGCCTCCGGTACAGCTTCGTTGTGAGTCCATGTTGGGAGAGCACCCCTGTCTGGTCCCTTACCGGCGGCTTACACCGCCGCTTACCACGGGCTTACAAATTCCTTAAAAGCATGAATCCCCGCCTTTTTTCGGGCGCCCGCCGGAGAAATTCGGGCGCGGTGTTCCGTTGCCGCGCGTCTTCGATTAGCTTCGGGGCCCGGCGGGCGGCCGCCGAAAACGTTTGGTACCGACAAGGCTCAGGGCGGACGGGAGTGAATTTGAACCAAGGATTGACCACACGCCCGGGGGCTGAGCGCGCACCCGCGCGCGGTTTCTTCCGGCTCCTCGCTGCCGCCGCGCTTACGCTCGGGCTGCTGGCCGCCTCTGGCACGGGCGCCGAGACGGCTAAAGGAGAGGTCGGCGGGTATCGCTATCGACTGGTTGTTCCCGAGGGAGAGCCGGCCGCCGGCGGCAGGCCTCTGCTGGTGCTCCTGCTCGGCTGCAAGCAGTCGGCCGCGGATATGGCCCGCCTGAGCGGTTTCAATCGGCTGGCAGATATCCAGGGAGTTGCCGTGCTCTATCCCGAGACCGGCCCCTCGGCGGGAAACCCTTACGGCTGCTGGGTGTGGTGGGCGCCGCAGAATCAGATCCCCAAGGG
>JBFIYQ010000023.1:0-13249 GCA_041605275.1 Gammaproteobacteria bacterium | reverse complement strand
GGCGACACCGATGGAGTTGGGAAAATATTCGAACATGGGCGAATCGTTGGGTGAATCGCCTATGAAGGTGAAGCTTTCGCGGGAAGCATCCAGGTCCACGCCGAAGCATTCCCGCATGAAGATCCGGGTCATGGTCAGCTTATCGTACTGGCCGAACCAGCCGTTGACGTGGATGGAGCTCACCTTCGCCGTGGCGCCCGCCTGCTCAAACAGGGTGACAATCCGGTCGACGGCATCTTCGGAGAGCGGATCGACGTCTTCGCAGAAATCGATGGCGAGGTCCCCCTCGCGATAGGGCTGGTCGGCGGAGATCGCTGCCCCCGGCACCTGTGAGAGAATAGAATTCTTAATGGCCTCGAGCCGAAGCCGATTGGCGCGGCGTTCCGCATCCGGCAGCAGGAAGCGCCGCTGCATTCGACGCCGCTCGCGATCGTAGCGAAAATAAAAAGCGCCGTTCTCGCCGACGATCCCGTCCACCGGCCACATACGGGCGATATGATCGCACCAGCCCGCCGGCCGTCCGGTAATTGGGGCAACCAACAGCCCGGCAGCGCTGAGGGATTCGAGCGCGGCGTAGGCCTCGGCCGTGAGGCGGCCGCCGGTGGTGAGCGTCTCGTCGATATCGAGAAATACGCCGCTAATCCGGGCCGCCGTTTCGGCGGGCATTTCGCTGATCGGCTTCATGCCGTGGACAGTCGCCGTTGTGATGAAATTCAGGAACGCAGGAGCAGACGAATGCTAGCGCAGTTGACCCCCCGAATCATTGAGCCCGAGGAGCGGAAGGCAAAATGATTGAATCCGACCTTCTCGTCATCGGTGGCGGAATCAACGGCGCTGGAATCGCCCGCGACGCCGCGGGCCGGGGACTGAGCGTGACCCTCTGTGAAAAAGGCGATATCGCCAGCGCCACCTCGTCGGCCAGCAGCAAATTGATTCATGGCGGCCTGCGCTACCTGGAAAGCTACGAGTTTCGCCTGGTGCGTGAGGCCCTGAAGGAGCGGGAGGTGCTGCTGGAGAACGCCCCGCATCTGGTTCGCCCCATGCGCTTCGTCATGCCCCACGCGCGGGAGTTGCGACCCATGTGGATGATCCGCGCCGGGCTTTTTCTCTACGACCACCTGGGCGGTCGCCACCTGCTTCCCGGCTCCGCGGCGCTTAAGCTGGATCCGGACGGGTACGGCGCCGGCCTCAAGCCCGAGTTCACCCGCGGCTTCACCTACTTTGACTGCTGGGCGGATGACGCCCGGCTGGTCATTGCCAACGCGCGCGGCGCTGCCGATCTCGGCGCTCGGATCCTGTCGCGGACCCGATTCGACGGCGCCGCGGTGGAGGACGGCCGCTGGCGAGCGCGGCTGACCGACTCGGAAACCGGGCAGAACATGGAGGTGCGGGCGCGCGGTCTGGTGAACGCCGCGGGACCCTGGGTCAATCAAGTTATTGGCAATGTACCCAGCGCAAATCGGAAAATGCGCATTCTGCTGGTGAAAGGCAGCCACATTGCGGTTCCGCGAATTCACGAAGGCGATTACGCCCTGATTCTGCAAAATGACGATGGCCGGGTTGTATTCATCATTCCTTTCGAGGATGAGTACTCTGTCATCGGCACTACTGATGTGCCCATCGAAGACGATCCGGAAGGCGTATCCATCAGCGACGACGAAATTGGATATCTGTGCCGCGCGGTGAACCGATACCTTGCCGATCCAATTTCGCCGGACCAGATCCAATGGACCTATGCCGGCGTTCGGCCGTTGTACGACGACGGCAAAACCGACCCCTCGAAAGTGACGCGGGACTATGAGCTTGAAGCACAATCGCCGGCACCCGGTTGCGTTCTGCTGAACGTTTTCGGAGGCAAGCTCACCACCTACCGGCGACTCGCAGAGCACGCCCTGGAGAAGCTAGCCGATGACTTTCCGCAAATGACGGCCCCCTGGACTCACGATGCCCCGCTGCCCGGAGGCGCTCTGCCGGCCGAGAGCTTTGACGCGTTCGTGGCACAGCTCAAGCGCAGCCACGGCTTTGTGCCTCCGCGGCATCTTCACCATATCGCCCGACGCCACGGCGCCAACTGCGAGACCATTCTCGACGGAGCCACCAGCCTCGACGATCTGGGAACCTATTTCGGCGAGGGGCTCTACGCCCGTGAGGTCGACTACCTGTGCGAGAACGAGTGGGCCCGAACCGCCGAAGACATCCTCTGGCGCCGTACCAAATGCGGCCTTGACGTAGAGTCTGAGGGTCGCGAGCGGCTCGAAAACTACCTGCAGTCTCGCGGTCCCGAGGTCGCCAGGACCGGCTGATTGCGCGGCGTTCGATCGAATCTGCCCGGTCGGCCGCTTTCTTCGTTTGATCCATCAGGCCTCGAACGCAGCGCCGCTCCGGCGCGCATGTACAAAGGAGATTGCCATGGCGAATCCGTCCGCCCCCGGCGAAATTTCCCGGGAAAAGCTCAGCTTCGAGAACCCGAACGGCGACAAGCTTGCCGCTCTCCTGGAGCGTCCGTCTGCGAAACCGTCGGCGTACGCGCTGTTCGCTCACTGTTTCACCTGCTCCAAGGACATTGCCGCGGCGTCCCGCATCAGCCGCGCGCTCGCCGCCCACGGTATGGCTGTACTGCGTTTTGACTTCACCGGGCTTGGAAATAGCGAAGGGGATTTTGCCAATACCAATTTTTCGTCCAACGTCTCGGATCTCGTCTGCGCCGCGGATCAGCTGCGAAAAGAGTTCGCGGCGCCTTCCCTGCTCGTCGGTCACAGTCTCGGCGGCGCCGCGGTGCTTGCGGCGGCGGGCGAGATCGAGGAAGCGAAGGCGGTGGTCACCATCGGGGCCCCGGCGGACCCGGCCCATGTAAGTCATCTATTCGAGTCCAGCCGCGCTGAAATCGAATCCAAGGGCAGCGCCGTGGTCAACCTGGCCGGGCGCAAGTTCGAGATCAAGAAGCAGTTCCTCGAAGACGTCGCCTCGCAGTCGCTCAACGATCGAATCAAGAAACTGCGCAAGGCGTTGCTGATATTTCACTCTCCAATCGACGACATCGTCGGCATCGACAATGCTGCGGCCATCTTTCAGGCGGCGCGTCATCCCAAGAGCTTTATCTCCCTGGACAAGGCCGACCATCTGCTCAGCCGGCGAGTTGACTCCGAGTACGTCGCCGCCACCATCAGCGCCTGGGCCGGTCGCTACGTGCTTTCAGGCGAGTCTGAAGCCGTCGGCGAACGCCCCAGGGTGGCGGACGGAGAGGTTTTCGTGCGGGAGGACGACCGCGCTTTCGCTCAGGAGGTTTTCACCGATCGGCATCATCTGCGGGCCGATGAGCCGGCAAGCTACGGCGGCACCGATTCGGGACCGTCCCCGTACGAATACCTGCTGGCCGGGCTCGGCGCCTGCACCGCGATGACCGTCCGCATGTACGCGAAGCACAAATCCATAGCGCTGGATCGGGTATCCGTCACCCTTCGTCAAGACAAGATTCACGCCAAGGACTGTGAGGAATGCGAAACCCGGGAGGGACGCATCGATCGCATCGAACGGGACATCAAGATCGAGGGTGATCTGTCCGAAGACCAGCGCAAACGGCTGTTGGAGATCGCCGATCGTTGCCCGGTGCACCGGACGCTGCACTCCGAGATCGACATCAAGTCGCGTGAAGTTTGAGAGCAGATTGGTCGTTGAATCGACTACGAACTTTCGATGCGCCTCGGCGAGTATGTAGTATTGGGTTTGTGGAATGTAGGAATGGTGTCCCGACCTGACTGCGTTTTCCTTACACACCACCTGGTTCAAACTACTTCCCGACATATGACATACGTCATACGATAGTAGACCTACTACGCCCTTCCGGAGCATCCCATGACCACCGCATTTCTCTACGACGACCGTTTTCTCGACCACAACGCCGGTGTTGGACACCCGGAGCGAAAAGAGCGGCTGGAATACGCAATTCGGCACTTGCGCGCGCAACCCTGGTTCGGCGATCTGCTTGCCGTGGAGCCAAAACCCTGTGAGCGGCGCTGGATTGAGGAGATTCACGACGGTAAATACATCGACCGCGCCAGCGCGGCCTGCCGGGACGGCCTGCCGTTTCTCGACGTCGCCGACGTGGGCATTTGCGAGGCGTCCTGCGATGTGGCCTATCTTGCCGCCGGCGGCGCGTTAGCGCTGGCCGACAACGTGGTATCCGGAGAAGCGCAGAACGGCTTTTCCCTCAGCCGTCCTCCCGGACACCATGCCGAGCGCAGCCTGGCGCTCGGGTTCTGCCTGTTCAACAACGTCGCCGTGCTCGCGCGTTACTTTCAGAAACAGCACGGCCTGGACAAGATTCTGATACTCGATTGGGACGTGCACCACGGCAACGGCACCCAGCACACATTCGAGGAGGATCCGTCGGTCTTTTACGTGAGCACGCATCAGTATCCCTTCTATCCCGGAACCGGGGCGGCGTCGGAGACCGGCGGCGGCCGGGGCGAGGGCGCCACCCTGAACTGTCCGATGCCGGCCGGCGCGGACGACGTCCTTTACGAACGCGCGTTCCGGGAACGCATACTGCCGAAGATTGACGCCTTCAAGCCCGATGCGGTCATCATCTCGGCGGGATTCGATGCCCACGCCGAGGATCCGCTTGCGCAGATCAACCTGAGCACCAAATTTTTCGGCTGGATGAGCGAACGCATGATGGAGGTGGCGGACAAGCACGCCGGCGGACGCCTCATCTCCATGCTCGAAGGCGGATACAATATCAAACGCCTGCCTCTGTGCATCGAGGAGCATCTGAAAGTCCTCGCCGGGATCAAAGAGACGGCGTAGGAGGACCGCAACCCTGGCCTTGCCGGCGGCTGGATGGGATTCGGCCCCGATCCGTTGCCGCCCGGGACGCCCGGTCCATCTGCTGCCGCTCCAGGAATGCTGGGCTGTAGGCCGGCCGCGGCGGAAAAGTCGAGTTGAGAAGTTTCGGACTCTGGATCCCGCGCGTTGATCCGTCTTGACCGCTCAGACCTGAGGCGGTCTACTCGACAGCAACAACCTTTGACCAGAGCGCGTCGCGATTTTGAACGGCGACAGTATCGTATTTTCGATCTTTCTCATCTTTACCGGCGCCGCGGTCCTTGCCGGCATTGCGCTGTACGCGCGCCAATCCATGCTGGTGGCCTATATCCTCCTGGGCGTGCTGGCGGGGCCCTGGGGCTTCCGACTGGTCACCGACGCCACCACCATTAAGGGCATCGGTCACGTCGGCATCATCTTTCTGCTTTACCTGCTGGGGCTCAACCTGCACCCGCAGAAGCTGCTGACCATGCTGCGAGAGGCGCTCATGGTGACCATTCTGAGCTCGCTCGTGTTTGCCGTGGTGGGCGCCCTGATCGCTCTCGCCTTCGGCTTCAAAGCGCTGGAGAGCGTGCTCATCGGCGCGGTGATGATGTTTTCCAGCACCATCATCGGGCTCAAGCTACTGCCGACTACCGCTCTGCACCACCGACACGCCGGGGAGATCATCATCAGCGTTCTGTTGCTTCAGGACATCATCGCCATCCTGATACTGCTGCTGCTGAACGGTCTCGCGCGGGAGTCGCTCCCGCTGCACGACGCCCTGCTGCTGCTGATGTCGCTTCCGGCACTTGCGCTGATTGCCTGGTTTGGCGAGCGCTTTTTGATCCTCAGGCTGATTAAACGCTTCGACACCATCCAGGAGTTCGTATTTCTCACCGCCATTGGCTGGTGCCTGGGGATTGCCACGCTGGGTCACGCCATGGGGCTCTCCTACGAGATGGGAGCGTTTATTGCCGGCGTGGCTCTGGCCACCAGCCCCATCGCCACTTTCATTGCGGAGAGCCTGAAGCCGCTGAGGGATTTTTTTCTCATCATGTTCTTTTTCGCGTTAGGCGCAGGCTTTGCCATGCCCATGCTGTCTCAGATCGCGCTGCCGGCCGCGGTGCTGGCGGTGAGCATGCTGACGCTCAAACCGCTGGTTTTCCGTTACCTGCTGGTGCGCGAAGAGGAGCCCGAAAGGCTGTCGCGCGAAATCGGCGTGCGCCTAGGCCAGGTGAGTGAGTTTTCTCTGCTCATCGCCGTGCTCGCCCTGAACGCGGGCGTCATCGGTCAGCAGGCCTCTTATCTGATTCAGGCGACCACGCTTATGACCTTCGTGGTCTCGTCCTACGTCATCATGGTGCGTTATCCCACACCCATCGCGGTCAACGAGCAGCTGAGACGAGATTAAGCACGTTTGTCCTATCTGGGTCATACAGAAATCACGCATTGTTAAAAGATCGTTTTTGCCGGCCGCCGGTCACTGAAATTCGGTTCACTATAGATTCCAGTACAGCTTTCCCCCACATACGACATACGAATAATCTACTCCGCGGCTTCCAGCGCCGCGCTTGCTTCGACCCACTTCGCCTCAGTCTCGTTAATCGCCTGTTCGATCTCGCCCTGACGGATCATGAGTTTTTCCAAATGCGCCTTGTCCGCGTCCTGATGATAAAGCGCCGTATCGGAAAGCTGCTGCATCAGCTCCGCACGCTCGCGATTGAGCGAGGCAATCTCGGCTTCCAGCGCCCGAACGGCGTCCTTTAGCGGCTTAATCCTGTTTCGCGCCCGGGCGTCTTCCTGCCGCCGCTGCTTGCGCCGATCGGCGGAATCCGGCCTGCAGGCGGCGCCGCGATCGGTGTTGTTGTCGGCGCCGCGTCGATCTCTCAGCGAGCGCACGTAAGCAGCCAGATCGTCCCGGTAGCGCTGAACGCGGCCCGCCTGCGCCAGCCAGAGATCGTCGCTGACGGTGTCAATGAGATGGCGATCGTGTGACACCAGCACGATGGCGCCGGAGAAAGCCTGCAGCGCCACGGACAGGGCGTGACGCATTTCAAGATCCAGATGGTTGGTCGGCTCGTCCAGCAGCAGAAGGTTCGGACGCAGGTGAATTAGTAGCGCCAGAACCAGCCTCGCCTTTTCCCCGCCGGAGAGCGCGTTTACCGGATCGAGCGCCTTGTCCGCGTGAAATCCGAATGCGCCCAGATAGTCCCGGATCCGCTGCTCGTCGGCGTCCGGATCCAGCCTGCGCAGGTGCGCCACCGGTGAGGCTTCGACATCCAGCTGCTCGAGCTGATGCTGGGCGAAGTAGCCGCAGGCCAGGGTGGATGAAGCCTCGCGTTTACCGGAAAGCGGTTTGATCTCGCCCCCCAGCAGACGAATGAAGGTGGACTTTCCGCTGCCGTTTTTCCCTAACAGCCCGATGCGGTCGCCGGGCGAAATGGTGATTGCGATCTCTTCAAGCACCGCTCCCCCGTAGTATCCCGCGCTGACGTCTTCCAGACGCAGCAGCGGCCGCGGCAGTGACCGTGGCTCGCGAAATGAGAAATCAAACGGCGAATCCAGGTGGGCGGGCGCCAGCTGTTCCATTCTCGCCAGGGCTTTCAAGCGGCTTTGCGCCTGCTTCGCCTTGGTAGCCTTGTACCTAAAGCGTTCGACAAACCGCTGCATGTGGGCCATGCGGCGCTGCTGCTTCTCGAACACAGCCTGCTGCGCCACGAGTCGTTCCGCCCGCTGCACTTCAAAAGCGCTGTAGTTCCCTGGATATATCCTCGCGGTACGCTGCTCCAGACTCAGAGTCCGGTTGGTCACCGCATCAAGAAATATCCGATCGTGGGAAATGAGCAAAAGCGTTCCGGAATATTCTCTGAGCCATTGTTCCAGCCACAACAGCGCGTCCAGATCCAGATGATTGGTGGGCTCGTCCAGCAGCAGCAAGTCGGACCGGCACATCAGCGTGCGCGCCAGATTGAGACGCATCCGCCAGCCTCCCGAAAAGGCGCCCACCGGCTCGCGCTCGTCCGGGGGCGTGAACCCGAGGCCGTGCATGAGCCGTCCGGCCCGCGATCGAGCGGCGTAACCGTCGATGGCGTCCATGCGCGAATGGAGCGCCGCTATGCGCTGTCCGTCGCGAACGGTTTCCAGCTCCCGCTCCAGCGCCCGCAGCTCGGCATCCCCGTCCATGACGTAGTCGATGGCGGCCCGCGTCGTGACGGGAACTTCCTGCGCCAGGTGCGCAAGCGTTCGCCTGGAGGGAATGTCTACCGCGCCGGCGTCCGTATCCAGCTCACCGGTAACGACGGCAAACAGACTCGACTTGCCGCTGCCGTTGGCGCCGATTACGCCGACTTTGTCGCCGTCGTAAATGGTGAAAGTAACGTTCTCGAGCAGCAGCCTTGCGCCTCGCCTGATGGCCACCTGGTTGAAACCGAGCATGAGCGGAGTCTAACAACAGCGGCTTCGAATGAAAGCGAAGCGCGTGGTCCGGAAAGCGGGATTAATCCGCCGCACGGCGTATCTGAATGATCATCGCGGGTAGAGATAAGATTGGGGGGAGAACCCCCCTAAGCGACACCCCCCGCCTCTATCGTCCACCGGCATCGCAATTGAGATCTGCTTATCCGTTAAAATAAACCAGTTCGAAATCCAAAAACTGAGGCTGCCGTCCCCATGGTCCTGGTCGGAAGATACCTGTCTCCCTTCGTTCGCCGCGTGGCGGTGACGCTGCGATTGTACGGACTCGACTACGAGCATCGTCCGCTGATGGCCTTCGGGGAGGACAAAAAAACGCTCTCACGGTGGAACCCCGTCGGCCGGGTTCCTGTGCTGCTTCTCGATGATGGTGAGGTGCTGTTTGAAAGCGGCGCCATTCTCGATTACCTGGACCAGCGGGTCGGGCCGGAAAAGGCGCTGACGCCACCTTCCGGACCGGAGCGGCGTGAGGTGCTCCGGCTCATGAACATCGCCACGGGAGCGGCGGAAAAGACCGTTCTCACCGTCTACGAGGTTCGGTTTCGTCCCGAGGAGAAACGCCACGAGCCGTGGGTGGCGATGTGCGCGGAGCAGGTTCAAAACAGCTTCGAAGCGCTCAGCGCTCGGGCGGTGATGCCGTGGATGATCGGGAAGAGCCTGACCCAGGCGGACGTGACCGCAACCTGCTGCTGGAGCTTCGCCCGCCGTGCCAAGCCGGAGCTGACCGACGGGATCCGGGCGCCCCGGCTGGACGAAATCACCGCCCGCGCCGAGGCGATGCCGGAATTCCGGCAGACGATGCCCGAAGCCTGAGCGACGCGTTCTGCTTAAGTCGGTGAAACTTCTGATGTTCCTGGCGCCGCGGTTTCGCTACCGCCCTTTCGTATCCGTTCTGGGCGGCCCCGCTGCGCGCGACGAGGACGGAGACGTTCGAAACGCCGCCGTGATCTTCGTTCACGCCGAGGAGAACGACACTGATTCCGGCGCTAAGCTGTTGACGAAGTTCGTCAAAAACGTCAAGTGGATTGCCAACAAACGGGACTTCAAGAACGTCGTGCTTCATTCTTTTAATCATCTCTCGGAAAGCAAGTCCCCTCCGGAGTTTGCCGGCTCGTTTTTGATCCAGGCCTCAGAGAAACTCTCCGCCGCCGGCTACCGGGTCCACCTGACGCCCTTCGGCTACTCGTGCGAATGGGAACTCTCGGTGTACGGGGAGCCGCTGGCCAAGGTATTCAAAAGCCTGTCATGAAAGGAATCCATGAGGTAAAAAAAAGCCCTCTTAAAAACAATCGCTTACAGTAAGCGCATGGGCTTCACAACGACGCCGGATCGGATTGATAATGAACCAGGTAGGTGCTATTTAAAATAAGGAAGGTTCCCATTAGTCAAAGATTCTTGGATTCTGGGGCGAAAGCCCCGATATTCGAGAAAATCCAGCATCGCGGCATTTGGCACCTGGCCGCTGGAGCGTAATGTCTCAGACATCCGGAGCAGGTTTGTCGCGGCCAACCAAACGCATCACACTACTTAACTACAAGGGCGGCTGCGGCAAGACTCTGATAGCGGTCAATGTCGCGGGCTATTACGCCCTCAAAGGCTATCGGACCACCCTCATCGACCACGATCGACAGAACAGCGCCATGCACTGGCTAGCGCTACGCGATCGCACCGCCCCTTCGATCCACGGTATCAACGCCGGCCGTCAGGTCAGCTACGAAACCCGAAGCTGGCAGCTGCACGTGCCGGCGGACATGGAACGGGTGGTGGTGGACTCGCCGGCCGGACTCCACGGCCATGATCTCGAGGAGCTGGTTCAGAAGACCGACATCATCCTAATCCCCGTGCTGCCGTCGGACGTGGATATTCACGCCGCCGCTGCATTCATTCGCGACCTGCTCCTGGACGGACGCCTGAGGCACGCGCACGCGAGCGTCGGCGTCATCGCCAACCGGGTTCGCGCCAATACACGGGTCTACGAGTCCCTGAAGCGTTTTCTTTCCAAGCTGGACTTCCCGATGATCGCGGAGCTGCGGGACACGCAGAATTACGTCCGGGCCGCCGAACTGGGATTAAGCATTCACGACATCCGGCCGGCGTCCAAGGTACAGCGGGACGTGGATGACTGGGAGCCGCTGGTGTCCTGGCTCGAGCGACCGGAGCGCCAGGCGCCCCCGACCATCAGCAACGTCCAGAACGGACCCAGAATGCGGGTGATTGAAGGCGGGAGAGGGGACGGTTGAAGGGTATGCAGTATACCGATTAAGTACAATCTTCCGCCTACGCCTTCCTCTTCACGAACATATATTCGAGAAAATTCCGAATCATTCCCCGCTCGGTGCTAAAGGCGCCGATGCTTTCCAGTGAGTATTCGGCGCCGTTGACGATGGACTCGGCGGCGCGATGGCCGCTGCGGATCGCCGGACCGATGCCCTCGCACAGATCCCGAGTCGCAAGACCCACGGAATCCCCGGCAATGAACGCGTTGTCCATCCGCACCACGTCCACTCCGCCGCGCAGGAAGTAGCTGTAGCCTTTGGGCGCGTATTCGAAGCCGCGGACGAAGTTTTTCCGGCCAAGCAGAGCGATAAAGTCGTTCCAGTACTTCTTGATATCTTCGCCCCGCGCCTTCAGCTTGTCCGCCATCCCTCCGATGCCGCAGTTGAGATAGCCGTTTTCCTTGGGCACGTACCAGGCGTATCCGGGAAGCCCTTTACGGAAAAACCACAGATGGCACCGCGGGTCGGACCACTGGAACGGAAACTCGTGCTCGAAGGTGGCCGCCTGGAGTTCCTTCGCCCGCGGATTTACCTCGCGGAAAAAGTTACGGTACACGGGACAGCGGGTGCCGCCCGCGCCAACCAGATATTCGCATTCAAAAGCGTCGTCGAGGAGATAAGTTCCGTTTTTCTTTTCGATATTTTTGACGTTGTGCTTGATGAATTCCGCACCTGATTTTTTCAGCAGAAAGTCGTCGAATTCATAGCGACGAATCGAATGCTGCGGACTGTCGAGATTGAACGTGAGCCCCTTCATGTGCACCACGATGTGCTCGAAGGTGTTGAATCGATGGGGATAAGCTTCGATATCGAGCTCAAGATCCTCGACCACCTCGGGCGTAATCCAGCCGGCGCAAAGCTTGGTTCGAGGGAAGTCATCCCGATCGAGCACCGCTACCTTTACCCCCGCGCTCACGAGCCGAGCTGCGCAGGCCGAGCCCGCCGGGCCACCGCCGACGATGACGACATCGAATTGGCGCATCCAAACTACTCTATCAGCCTTTGCGGTTTGAGTTCTTCAGAGTTGCCACATCAAAGCCTCGCCCTGCCGGTACAGGTGCTTACGCGTCATCGGAATGGCGTTTTGCGCGGCCGAGCCGAAAACCACCTGGAACAGCTGAATGCTGTTGGAGAGGAAAGCTGCGGCGCAGCCACCCAGATAAAGCCGCCACGCCCGGACGAAGTGATCGTCGTACATCTTTCGCACGATATCGATTTTCGTATCGAAACGCTCGAGCCAGGCCATCAGAGTCCGCGCGTAGTGCAGCCTCAGGTTCTCCACGTCAATGATGGAGAAGTTATAGGGTTCGAATATATCCATCATTTCTCTGAGGCTCGGGGGATAGCTTCCGGGGAAAATGCGCCGCTCGAGCCAGGCGTTCGGCGGCGTAGGCCGGTTTCGGCCAACGCTGTGAATGATCCCCAGACCGTCCTGCTTCAGCACGCGAGCGACCACCGCCCCCAGCTCACCGTAATTGTCGCGGCCCACGTGCTCGAGCATGCCCACGGAGACGAAGGCGTCGAATTTTCCGCTGATGTTTCGATAATCGTCTTCGATGAATTCAACCCGGTCTTCAAGTCCCCGGATGCGGGCCTGCTCTTGCGCGTAGGCGATTTGCTGGTGGGAGATATTGAAGGCTTTGACTCGCACTCCGTAGTGTTCCGCCATGTGCATCGCCAGCGCGCCCCATCCGCAGCCGGCCTCCACCACGCTCATTCCGGGTTTCAGCATCACCTTACGGCACACGTGATCCATTTTTGCCGACTGCGCCGCCTCCAGCGAGGCCTCGGGCGTTTCGAAATAGGCGCAGGTGTATACCATCTGCTCGTCCAGCCAAAGACGGTAAAAGTCGTTGCCCAGGTCGTAATGTTCGTAGATGTGTTTCCTGGAGGCGACGCGGGTGTTGCGGGCGGAGCGCGGCAGGCGTCCAAAAAGATTGCGTTTGAACTGGCGCGGACCCAGGGCGTCGGCGGCGGCGAATCCCTTGAACAACACCTGCACGAAGTCGCCGCCGATTTCGATACGACCTTCGCTGTAGCCGTCGCCAAAACCGATCTCGGGAGACGCAATGACATGATAGAGCGTCCGGCGGTCCTTGATCGTGATCTTTCCGAGGGATTCGCCTGCAGGCACAACCGAGCTTCCGTCCCACAGCGCAAAGGTTACCGGAGGGTGACCCAGGCCAGCGGCGATTCGCTTCAGCAGCCAGCGATCGAGAAAACGCACAAACTCCCGTTTTGCGCCCGCGTCAGTACGCAGCGACGGCGCCCGGCCGTTACGTGTCGGTGTAGACATGACGCCGAGTCAGCGGCACAGAGTTGTCCTTCGCGTGGGCGAAAACGACCTGGAACAGCTGCAGGCTTCCGGTGGAAAACGCGGCAACCGAGCCGGCCAGATAGAGCCGCCAGGCGCGCACGAACGCGGCGTCATACATCTGCTCCACCTGGTCCGATACCTGCTCGAAGCGCTTGAGCCAATCGCCGCAGGTGCGCTCGTAGTGAAGCCTGAGATTTTCTACGTCCAAAACGGAAAAGCCGTAGGGCTCGAAAATACGCATCATCTCGGACAGGCTCGGCGGCCGGCTGCCGGGAAAAATCCGGCGCTCAATCCACGGATTGTTAGGCTCCGGCCGGTTGCGTCCGATACTGTGAATGAGCCCGCGCCCGCCGACTTTGAGCGTGCGCCGAATAACGGC
>JBFIYQ010000022.1:0-13649 GCA_041605275.1 Gammaproteobacteria bacterium | reverse complement strand
CAGCGCGTCTATGCGAAAGCCGCGGGCCTTGACCAGCGCAAATTCGGCGGCGACGAAAAAGCCATTGGCCAGCAGCAAAAGCACAATGGCCGTAACCGTCCCTAAGGCGGTATCCACAGGCAGACTCCCTGTAAGTATTCCCTGTCAGGAAAACGATCGTATCATGTCGCCACTCAAATACACGCAGCTGGATGCGAGACATTGATTCGCAGGGACGCAAGCTTCTCCCGGAGCAGCCCCCTGCCCAAATACGCGACCATGCGGCCTGAGGGATTTTCCATGATTCGAGCCATGTTATACGACACCAAGAGTGCCGAGACGGTGTCCGGAGACGAGCGTCTGATCGAGGCCTGGAAGGACGACCCCGACAAGCTCATATTTGTAGACCTGTTCGAGGTTCCACCGGAAGAGGAGCGAGAGCTGCTGGAGAAAGACTTCAAGCTCCATCCGCTTGCTGTCCAGGACGCTACGCGCGACCGGCATCCACCAAAAATCGAGCGCTTCGATGATTATCTGTTTTTAATTTTCAAAGGGCTACATACGGACTCGACACTGGATGAATTCAAGGCCATCCAGATATGCATTTTTCTGGGCGATCGTTTTCTGGTTACCCGGCATACGGGGCTTTCCCCAAGCGTCGACTGGGTTTGGGATCAGCTTACCGAAGCGCCGACGACTTTCGAGCGCGGGACGAAAGGCGTCGCGTTGAAGCTCATGGATCGAATCGTGCGCAGATTCGTGCCCATATTGCTGGCGCTGGAAGTAAGACTTGACGAGATCGAGCACGAGTTATTCGAACAGCCCCGGGATGCGCTTATGGGCGAACTGTCAGGCTACAAGGCGAACCTGAAACGCATGCTTCGATACTTCACCTACCATGAGCAAATGCTCGCGCAAATTCGGGCGTACCCGGAACCTTATTTCGGCAAGGAGCACCGCCACGAGCTGAACGACATCTACGAGCAGCTCGAGCGCAGTATGAGTCTTGCCAGTCTTTACCACGAGATTGCATCGGATCTGATTGACGGCTATCTGGCGCTTGCCTCCCACCGGTTGAACAAGGTGATGCAGGTGCTGACGATTATTACCGTTATTTTCGTGCCGCTGAGCTTTCTCGCGGGAATTTACGGAATGAACTTCGAATACATCCCGGAGCTCAAGTTCGAAAACGCCTACTTCATACTTCTCGGCGTCATGGCGGCTATCGTATGCGTGCAGCTGATACTGTTTAGGAAAAGAAAATGGTTATGACCGTGGCCACCTTTCGTGGCTTCTTAATTGCCGGAGTTGCGCTCGCAGTTTTGACGATTACCGCGCCTCTGGCGGCGCAACAGGCATCTGCTCCGCCGTTGCCCGATCCTGGCGCCCTGAGCGCAAGCTGGTGGGACTACTTCGACGCGGAAGGAGACGCGCTCGCCACGCGGGCTCAAAGCTTCGAAAGGCGTCTTAACGAAGTGGAGGCGGCGTGGAGTGCTCAAGGCTCCGAACCGTTTCCAGCCGGCAAAGTATTGATCGATGAGATCCGACAGCTTCTTGATCGTTACATCAAGCTAAAGGGCGAAACTATTCCAGATCCGCCGGCCAGCGGAAAAATCCGCGAAGAATATTCCATTGCCGCTTTGCAACAGCTCGCCGCGAGTCGTCGTGAAGTCCAGCTCGAGCTCGAGCTTCAGCAAGATGAAGTCACGCGCCAACAAGAAGCACTGAAGACGGCGCTGAGCGCCGTCAACGATCACAAGGCTGCCTACCTCGCGCTTCCGCATAGCTCGCCCGAGCGATTACCCATGGGACTGACGCTCATCCGGGATCGGTTCGAGCTGGCCACCGGGCAGCAGGTCCATCGCCTGCGCAAGGCACGCATGCAGAACCAGCAGGCCGTGGCCACCCACCTGGACAACGAGGTTGCGGCGGCGCGTGAGCGCCTCACGGCAGATGCAGCGGACGTTCAAAAATTCCGGGACCAGGCGCAGGACCTGACGGCGGAGCTCAATCGACTGCGCAAGCAGGCGGCCCAGGCTCGCCTGCAAAGCGAGGCGCTGGCGGAAAGTCCGCTGGATCGCGCCAGGAGCCGGCTGCACGACCAAACCCTCATCGACTACGAAGTGAGAATCGCGTCAGTCGAGATGGGCGTCTCCCAGGCGGAGCTTGCCGCCGCTTTGGCGGCCTATCTGCTCCAAGCCGATTCCAAGGAGGTGGACGCGCTGAGACAGCAGCGCAAAGAAGCCGGTTCTCTGTTGCGGGATGTGTCGGTCGAGACGGATCGCTGGCGGCGGGCGACCAACAAGGAGCGGGTGACGGCTTCATCTCAGCTCTCGTCGTTGGAGGGTGGAAACGAGAGTATCGCGAGCATTCACCGCGCGCGGATTGAGCAAGCTGACGCGACCTCACTGGTCCTCAGCCGGATGGAAGAGGAGCACTATCAAACCAGCCTTCTCATCAGTATTTCCGAGGATAGGGTGATCGAGAGCGGCGGGCGATTCGTCGATTACTGGGACAAGACCAAGGACTCTACCGTCGCCGTTTTCACCACGCTCAAGTCATGGAGCACGGCGAGCCTGTTCGAGCTCAATCGGACTCCGGTCACGTTGCTTGGACTGCTGCGCGTGATCCTGATCCTGATCGTTGCCTGGTGGATTTCGAAAATCGCCCGGGGTGCGCTGGCCAAGGTCATGCAGCGGCGCCAGAGCATGTCCAAGGCGTCGGTGTACACGCTGAGCCGGCTCTCCCATTACGCCATCCTCACCATTGGCTTCTTCGTTGCTCTGTCTTCAATCGGCATCGACTTCACCAATTTCGCCCTTATCGCCGGCGCATTGGGCGTGGGCATCGGTTTCGGTCTCCAGGCCATATTCAGCAACTTCGTCGCCGGACTCATTATTCTTTTCGAAAAGAGTCTCAAGGTGGGCGACTTCGTCGAGCTGGAGTCCGGCGTTCACGGCGAGGTCAAGGAGATCAGCATCCGCGCTACCCTGGTTACCACCAACGACAACATCGATATCCTGGTGCCAAACTCGGAGTTCGTGAACGGTCGGGTGATCAACTGGACCCTGCGCGAAGCGTACCGCCGCGTGCGCATCCCCTTCGGCGTCGCCTACGGAACGGATAAAGAGCTGGTGAAAAAGGCTGTTCTCGAGGCAGCCGATGAGGTGCCTTATACGTTGAAATCCATCGCCTCCCGGGAGCCGCAGGTTTGGCTGGTGGAATTCGGCGATAGCAGTCTGAACTTTGAGCTCGTCGTCTGGCTGACGCCGGAGGCGGTGATGCGGCCGGGAAAAGTAAGCGCCGCCTATACCTGGGAAATCGAATCCGCGTTGGCAAAATACGGGATCGAGATCCCGTTTCCCCAGAGGGACATCAATGTTCGTTCCTTCTTCGGTGAAAAGGACGAGGCGGGTCTCGAGTGGATGGAAGGAAAACGCGAACGGGCGATAATTGAAAACAGTCGAGGTAAAGAACAGCCTTCGACAGGCTAGCGCCCGCTGACCTGAACTTGATTTTTTCTGATTTATTGCCAGATAACGTGAACTTTGAGGACCGCGAAAAACCCGTCCTGCGGCGGGCCACGGCGCTGATCCGCACGCGCCTAATTCATCCCCTGCTTCACACCAAGCACACGCCCGAATACACCGCGCGCGGCGTAATGTTCGGCCTGATGGTGGCACTCACACCCACCGTGGGCGTGCAGATGCCTATCGTGTTCTTAATCTGGCTGGCGGTCAGGCGCTTCAGGCCGGAATGGAATTTCAATGTGGTCGTCGCCATGGCCTGGACATGGATCACCAACGTGGCGACGGCGCCGCCAATCTATTACCTATACATCGTCACCGGGCGTACGCTCATGGGGCGCTGGGACAAGGTGCGCAATTATGAAACTTTTGCCAGCCGCCTGACTGAGTCCTTGGAAGAGGACCCCACCTGGTTCGAGTCAGTGTGGGTATATGCCGTCAATCTGGTGAATAAGTTCGGCATACCGCTGTTCGTGGGTTGCGTCCCCTGGGTGATCCTCGGCAGCTGGCTGGGATATCGCTGGAGTCGCAGCTTCATTATCGGCATGCGGCGGGCGCGGGAGCGACACCGCGAGCGGGTTGCGCAGCGACGGGCGTTGAAAGCGGCGGCGCGGCGGCGCGATATCTGAGCCAGCGCCAACTCAATTCGCAATCAGGCGTTTCAGCTTGGCGACGGCGCTTCCCGGACTGGTCAGCACTCTGCGGCCTTCCACTGACGGCAGGCGTTTTGCCACCGGCGCCATGGAGAACTGGGCAAGCAAAAGGGCGTCGCATTCACCCATCTGCGCCGCCGCCGCCACCACCAGCTCGTCGTGCTCTTCCCGGTCGCCCCACAGCAGCGCGTCAATGGCTCCGGCAACGTAGCGGGCGTCAAGCTCGTATTCACGCCCGTTCGCGGCGGCGTACTCCTGTATATCGGCGCTCATCATCTCGCCCGTTCCGGCGGCGGTGGACAGCATGCCCAGACGCGGTCGCTCCGCTGTGGCGAACGCCTCCTCGATCATCGCCTCGTACGCGGTGAGCACCGGGATGTCCATCTTTGCCCTTGCGGCTTCCACCGGCTCTCCGAACAATGATCCGGTGAAAAGAATCGCTTCGGCACCGGTCTCCTTGCTGAAACGCAGCAGGCTCTCGATGCGGCGGAAAATATCGGGGGTAACCGATCGGGTCTTATTGAAGTCGGCGTAAAGGGACTGATCGTAGAGGCTTACCGTCTCCGCCTCGGGCCAGCTTTCAACGAACGCAGCCTCGATGGGCGCGATGGATGCATGCAGGGCGTGCACGAGCCCGATGCGCGGCCGTCGCTCCCGAGCATTGCCGGCTTGGGTCATTTGGGTGCGCGCCTGGCTTTCACGCCGCGGCTTCGAGTGCGGTCTCCACGGCGTCTCCAAGCTTATCCACAATCTCGCTCACGTGGGACTCGTCGATGATGAAGGGCGGCGCGATCAGCACGTGATTGCCCAGCTTGCCGTCAATGGTGCCGCCCATGGGATAACACATGAGCCCGCGGGCCATGGCGTTCTTCTTGATCCTGGCATGAATCTGCAGGGACGGGTCTAGAGGCGCTTTCGTGGTCCTGTCCTTGACCAGCTCAATGCCGCGGAACAGACCGCGACCCCGGATGTCGCCGACGTGGGCGTGGTTGCCGAAACGCTCGTGCAAAGCCGCGTCCAGCGCCTCCCCTTGGCTGCGCACGTTTTGCAGCAGATTTTCCTCGTGGATGACCTCCTGTACCGCCAGGCCTGCGGCGCAAGCGGTGGGATGCCCCATGTAGGTGTGACCGTGCTGAAAAAAACCCGTGCCACCGGCGATGGCGTCGTATATCTGTTCCGAGAGCAGCATCGCGCCGATGGGCTGATAACCGGCGCCGAGCCCCTTGGCGATGGACATCAGGTCCGGGGTCACGCCGTCCTGCTCGCAGGCATACATGGTGCCGGTGCGGCCCATACCGCACATGACCTCGTCGAGAATCAGCAGGATTTCGTACTTGTCGCAGATTTCGCGCACCCGCTTGAGGTATCCGGGGACCGCGGGCACTGCCCCCGCGGTCGCGCCGACCACCGGCTCGCAAATGAAGCCGATGACAGTCTCCGCGCCCAGCTCGATGATTTTCTTTTCCAGCTCATTGGCCACGCGCAGGCCGTACGCTTCTTCGCTCTCCTCCGGCTCCCGGCCTCTGTAGGCATAGCAGGGCGAGATGTGGTGGGTCTCGATCAGCAGCGGCTCGAATTGTCTGCGGCGCCACATGTTGCCCCCCACCGCCAGGGCACCCAGGGTGTTACCGTGGTAGCTCTGCAATCGGGCGATGAAATGCCGCCGCTGCGGCTGACCAATTTCGTCGTAGTACTGGCGCGCGATCTTGAGGCACGCCTCCACCGCCTCCGATCCCCCGGAGACGAAATAGACCCGTCCAATACCTTGAGGCGCCTGCTCGATGAGCACATCGGCCAGGCGCTCGGCAGGTTCGGTGGTGAAAAAGGCGGTGTGGGCGTAGGGGATGGCGTCGAGCTGATTCTTGATCGCTTCAATCACCTTGGGGTGATTGTGGCCGAGACAAGAAACCGCCGCGCCGCCTGATGCATCCAGATAGCGATTGCCTTTGGTATCGACGACGTAGGGACCGTCGCCTCGCGCCGCGAACGGCAGATCGAGCTTGGTGTGCCGATGGAGGATTCTGCTCACGAAGGGTGCTCCCGGTGTTGATCGAGACTGGCGACGCGGCGTCCGGCGCTGGGGATTGACACCTGGCCCCGACGTGGAGATGCCGGATTACCCGCCGATTGACTCATTCTTATAAGGCCATTTTTCAAGGCCCTGGGGTCGGGGCGAAAAAACGGTGTGAGATGGGATTATACGCGCGGGCGATCAGGGTTCAAAAGCGCCGGAACCGGGACCCGGGTGAGTTCTCAAGCCCACACGATCTCCCACTCAACTTTGCCGGCGCGGCTCAAAGGCGTGGAATGGCGCCTCCATCTGTCCCGCGCCCCCGGGTCAGCCTCCCGTGAATCGCCGCCGTTTTGCCAGACTTTAGCGCCGCTTGAAATACCGGATTGGGCCGGCGAACCCCGGGCCAGGCCGGATTTTCGGCTCCTCCGGCAGGGTCAGCCGGATCCCAGGATTGATAGTTTCGTCACGTTATTTGAACCGGTTCTCAGATAGCCTATCCCGGATATCACAGTCTGCGTGTAAGGAGACTCGCACATGGGTATGCCGATGGCCAAAACCAGCTCCGCCGCTCCGCTGACCCTGTCGGTGGATAATCTGACGGTCAGGTTTACGACCATCGACGATCTCAAATTCGCCCTGGACGGCAAAACCCATCTCCCTGTTTTCAAGTATGACGAGCTGCGCGCGCTTTCCCTCGAAGCGCTTCGCAAGCAGGCCGTCGATATTCGCAAGGTGGAAGGGCGTCTACTGCAGATCCTGGAATTCTCTTTCTCCGAGCCCCTGGCCGTGGACTATCAGCTGCGCGAGATGGACGTGCGCGTTTTCACCGAGGATCACTCGTGGCGGGCGCTGATCGAAGCGATGAACCAGCAGGGGTCGGAATTCGCCGAATACAAGCGCATCACGCTGGTGAAATATCTGCAATATCTGGCCAATCGCCAGGAGCTGGTCAAGCGCGTTTATTGGAACAAGTCGAGGAAATCGCAGGCTGGAATCAGCGAAGACTCCGATGAGGCCATCCAGGGTCTCATAGATACGTCTATTTTTGATGGCGGCAGCGATCTGGCGGATCAGCTCAAAAGCGACACCGCCTTCGAGCGGCTCCCCCGGGGCGAGCCCCGGGACATCCGGCTGCTGCCGGGCCAGGAGATGACCATACGGCTGTCGGTTCACCCGTTCAGGCTGGTGCGGGCCGACGGCGCCTATCTCATCGACGAGCAGGGCCGGGAATACGCGCTCAAGCCGCGGCGCTCCACGGTGGGCCGGTCCAACGACAACGATGTGGTGCTGGATGCCGCGTACAGGGCCATTTCCCGCAAGCATCTGATCCTCGAGTTTCCCAGCAAGGACCGCGTCATCCTCACGGATCGCTCCTCCCACGGAACGTTCGTGCCCTTGAAGCACCTCGCCGAGGGCTGAACCGAAGCCGAACGCAAACGCCGGCCTCGGCGCCGCTTTTTCCCTCTCCCGTTAATTTCGACGCTCAAGCGTTGGTAACCCGTTTTTCGCGCTCCGCGGGCTCAAGTCGCGTAAAGCGTTCCAGCTGCGGAAAGTGTTTTTCGAACAACGAATGGGTTAACTTCGCCGGGCGAGAAAACCCGCCTGTGTCCAACCGTGCCGTTTTGGAGAACCGAGGGGTCGTCTTGCAGACTTTTTTTGCGACTTGTCCGCTTCGCAGTGCACAGGAGAGATCGGATGGATGATCTGTGGAAAATCTTTTTGAGAGGTCTCGCAACCGTAGTCCCGGTAGCGGTGACGATCTCGATACTGTACTGGATTGGCGTGTCCCTCGAATCTGTGCTGGGCGGGATTCTGCAGCTGTTCGTTCCGGAAAAATATTATCTGCCTGGCACGGGCCTGGTTATCGCCTTGCTGGCGACGTTTATAGTCGGCGCTACGGCCCACAGGTGGTTGATAGCAAAGTTGATTCTGCTCGGTGAGGGGATAATCAGTCGCATACCCCTCGCGAAGACAATTTATGGCGGGGTTCGCGATCTCATGAAGTTCATTTCGGCCACGGCGGAGCGGAAAAATCTGGACCAGGTGGTGATGGTTGATGTGGCAGAGGACATGCGCATGATCGGATTCGTGACCGGAAGCGGTATTGAGATCACGCGGAGCGAGGGAAAACAAAACGAAATCGCGACCGTCTACATCCCGTTCAGCTACCAGATTGGTGGTCACACGGTTTGCGTGCCTCGGTCGAAGCTCAAAGCCGTGGACGTGCCGGTGGAGCGCGCCATGCGCTGGGTTCTGACGGCGGGCGTGTCACAGGACGAGAAATGATTTTGGCAAAGAACCCTTAGACAAGAAGCGCTGACTTATTAGCTCGCATGTTTTCCAGCCGGGCCGTACGCAGCCTTCAGTTCGCCATACGGCCGGGCCCCGTTGCGAAATACCTGGGCCAGCTGTTACTCGCACTGGCCGGACTGACGCTGGTCCCCCTGCTGGTGGCGCTGCTCTCGCAGCAGTACGGCGTTGCCGCCCGTTACGGTTTGATAATCGTGATTTTCGTGGGCTTCGGAGTACCGTTTGCCCGGCTCAAGCCGATAAAGGATCTCCAGAGCAACGAAGCGCTGGTTATTACCGCGCTGATTTTTGTAATCTCGTCTCTGGGTCTGACGTTTCCGTTGATGGCCTACGGAGTCGGCTTCGTCGACGCGCTGTTCGAATCGGTTTCTGCGGTGACGACTACGGGGCTTTCCACGCTGGCCTCGGTGGAGGCGCTGCCGGATGCCTTCAAGTTCGGGCGGGCGTGGACCCAGTGGGTGGGCGGGCTTGGCGTGGTGGTGCTGGCGGTGGCGATGATGATGGAATCGGGCCCGGCGGCGAAGAAGCTCGGATTTTCCGAGCGCGAAGTGGACGACCTGGCGGGGGGAACCCGCGCCCACGCCAAGCGGGTGGTCGTGGTTTACGCACTGCTGACGCTGCTCGCGCTGACCGCCATGCTGCTGGCAGGGGTCGAATTCTTCGATGCCCTGACCCATGTGTTTACGGCAATATCCACCGCTGGATTCTCCACCCATGACGCCAGCCTCGCGGCAATGCCGTCGGCGTTGGCAAAAGGTGTGGTGATGGCGACCTGTCTGCTCGGCGCGGTGTCTTTTTCAATTTACTATCGGGGCTATCATGATGGCTTGCTGGCGGCGCTTAAGGCGGTGGAGCTCCGCGCCCTGATTGCCGCCTGCCTCGTGACCACCGGGCTGTTGATGGTTCTGGAAAACGCCGCGGCCGAGGCAGGCGCGGCGGCGTCGGTGGGTGACGCCATGCTGATCGCAGTTTCGGCGCAAACGACGGCGGGATTTTCAGACGTGCCCGTGGCGCAGCTAGGCGACGGCACCAAGCTGGTGTTGATCGCATCCATGTTCACCGGGGGAGACGTCGGGTCCACCGCGGGGGGAATCAAGCTATTCCGGCTCTTGCTGCTGGTCCGCCTGATCCAGCTCATGCTGGTTCGCGCGTCGTCGCCCCGCGGAACTCAGGTTGACGTTCGGGTGGACGGAAACCGCGTGAATCCAAGGGAGCTCGAGGTGGCCCTGGCGGTGGTGTTCGCTTACCTAGGGCTCATCGTGATTTCCTGGTTGCCGTTTCTCGCCTACGGCTATGATCCCCTGGACGCGTTGTTCGAGGTGGTTTCAGCTGTCAGCACCACCGGACTGAGCAGTGGTGTCGCGGGCCCCGGACTTCAGAATTCGCTCAAGCTCGTGCTCTGTTTCGACATGTGGATCGGCCGCGTGGAGATCATCGCTTTTCTGCTCGTGCTTTATCCCGCAACCTGGTTTGGAAGACGCCGGAGGACAGTATGAGGGCGGTATTTGTCGGCGCCAGCGATCTGGCAATCGCGACGGTCAGGCGTCTGCTCAAGGAGGGCCACGAGGTGGTGGTCATCGAAAAGGACAAGGAGCGGATCGAGGGGCTGTCCGAGGAGCTGGACTGCGGCTTTCTTCACGGGGACGGCAGCCGCCCTTCCAAGCTGGAGGAAGTGGGGCCCAGCGATACGGACTTCCTTTTTTGCTTGAGCGACGACGACCAGGCGAACATCATCGCCTCCCTGGTGGGACGTGAGCTGGATTTCGGTCGGGTGGTGACGAGAATCGAAAATCCGGAATTCGAGCCCATCTGTGTTCACCTGGGGCTTGAATCGTTGATTATCCCGGAGCAGGAAATTGCAGAGTCCCTGATTGACATGGTCGAGGGTCGGGAGCCCACTGGACTGTCCTCCGTGCTCAAGGGCGGGATCCGATTTTTCACTTTCATTGCCGAAGAGAAGCATGAAGGCACAATCGCAGAACTCGAGCTCCCGGATAATACCCGCGTTATTGCCATCACTCGCGATGACGATTCCCTGGTGGCAACGGACGAGACTAAAATCCGCAAGGACGACGAGGTGTTTCTGATTACGGCCAAAGACAGCCTGGATAAGCTCGAGGAAATTTTCCTCGATGAAGATGACTGACTGAATTTCAGTCGGACGATTCGACCTTACGGCCGTCCTCGTCCAGCTCGACGAGCCAGCGCTCGCAACTCTTCGACCAATCTTTGAGCATTGCGCGAACGGGATTGTCCAGGTAGCGGCAATAGCCCCGACGCATCTTTTCCAGACGTTTTCGATCGCGGGCGAGGTGCTCCACCTGAAGCCATTGCCTCCAGGGCTTACTGATGCTCCATTCGCGGATGTCGATCTCGCAATTCGGCAGACGGTAATGGAGAGTGGGGCGGGGCTTGATTCGCTCGTCGTCCACCACCGCGCGGACACGCTTTTCGTCGATATGAGCGAACAGCGGCAGCATGTCCAGCGCGCGGTTTCGGGCCGGATTGGCTTCGAGATAGTCGTCGATAAGCGTTTCTATTCCGGGGGTGTATTCACGGTCTATGATGCGCCGCACGTAGTCGTTGGCAAACGGCTGGATGTAGACGGTAAAGCGACGACTCCAGTCGATTTCGCCAACGCGCACGAGCCACGGATAGAGACAGGCAAAGGCCTGCATGTAGGCGAGCACGGTCTCGGCCTCGACGTCGGGCATCTCCGGATTCAGATGAAGTCCGAAGGCGTAGAAAGCGGAATGCCGGGTCCCCAGCGCGCCTTCCTTGCGCAATTTGTCGATCAGGACTTCCAGCTCGTGCAGCCGATCCATGGGCAGCGGCGGGGTCACGATCTCGAAGGGGACGAGCTGCTCAGCGACGGATGCAAGCAGCCGCTCCGGGAGCTGCTCCGAGCCCTCTTCTTCGGCGTCTTCCGCCGAGTCCCGGCCAATCTGCTTCAGCAGACCGAAATCCAGCTCGACCTGAAAGTCGCCGAATTCCGTGTCCTTGATTTTGGATTCATACGCGCTCACCGGATCGACCCGGCCGCCGAATTCCTTTCTCACCAGCTCCGCGCTGGTTTCGATGTCGAGCCCGGAATATTCGAGCTCCACACCGACCCTTCGCGTCTCGCCGTCGCTGCGCTGGTAAAGCGAGGGCGTTGAATCGTCGCTGGCGGCGCCCATCGGCGTCTCCTTATTTTGGCGTTTCAAGTTCGTAATTTGGTCACACGAGCGAGCTATTGTGCCGGTCTACGCTGTTAGGACGCAAAGTCTGCGTGCGGTGGCGGCCGGGGCAAATACACCTCCTGCACCGGGGCATTTCCACTGATTCTCCCTGAGCCCCGACGCGGCGACGTTGCCTAGACGTATCACGGGCGTGACAAGCTCCGGCATCGTATGTGCATTGTCCGTTGGGTGAAAGCGCCGCGGTGGCTGCCGGGGGTACGCACTCTCGCCGTCCACCGTCGGTGGAAAATGACAGGTAAATACTGAACGCTCAGGAGATTAAGGATGACTTTCAAGCTGACAAAGCTGCCATACGAAAAAGATGCGCTGGCGCCGCACATCGGCGCGGACACCATCGAGGCCCATTACGAAAAGCACCACCGCGGATACGTGGACAAGCTCAACGAGGCAGTGCGGTCGAGCAGGCTTGCAGACAAATCTTTAGACCAGATCATCTCGAGCTCGTCGGGAAAGGTGTTCAATTTCGCCGCCCAGGCGTGGAACCATGACTTCTACTGGAAGAGCATGTCGCCCCAGGGCGGCGGAAAGCCGGAGGGTGAGCTCAAGGACGCGATTGAATCGTCTTTTGGTTCCTTGGATAAATGTAACGACGCGCTGGCAGAGGCGGCCAAGAGACATTTCGGTTCCGGCTGGGCGTGGCTCACCGTGAACCCGGAAGGCGAGCTCGCAGTGATGGACACCCATAACGCTGATAATCCGCTTACCGCCAAGCATGCGCCGCTTCTGACCATCGACGTCTGGGAGCACGCATTTTATCTGGACTACAAGAACGACAAGGGCGCTTACGTCGTAGCGGTGCTAGATCACCTGATCAACTGGCGCTTTGCCGAACGCAATTACGATCAATGGCGTCAGGCGGTTGGCAGCGTGGCGGAAGTCACTTGCGCAGCGCGCTCGATTTAAGCAGAAGTTTTCATCTTCCGCGGCTTAGACCTTCGCTGAAGGCGCCGCCGCATGCACGTCAGCAAGAGAGATCGCTCACTTCAATCCGTATTTCTGGATCCGGTAGCGCAGGGTCTCCCGCGTGGTGCCAAGCAGCTGCGCTGCCGCGGTGACGTTGTTGTTGGAGCGCTCCAGCGCCGCTTTGATGATGAGCTCGTCCATGGTCTCAATCGGCATGCTTCCGTCGATCGGGAAGGTCAGCCTGCCGTTTTTGACCGAAGGCTCCGATGGCTGTTCCGTATCGACGGATTCCAGCTGCAGCCACCGGGCCGGCAGCTCCTCGCCCTCCGAGAAAAGCACGCAGCGCTCGATGACGTTTCTGAGCTCGCGAATGTTTCCGGGCCAGTCGTGGGACCTGAGCGCGTCCCAGACTTTGTCGCTGACCACCCGAACTTTTTTGCCGGCAGCTGCGTTGTACTCGGCGATCAGCGCCGGCACTATGTCTTCGAGATCTTCTCTGCGCTCGCGAAGCGGCGGAAGATTAAGCTTGAAAGCGCTCAGCCGGTGGTACAGATCGCCGCGAAACGCGGAGTCCCGAACGTAAGCTTCAAGGTCACGATTGCTTGCCGCGACGATCTGCACGTCGACGGAGATTGGCTTGTCGGCGCCCACCCGGCGAATGGTCTGGTCCTCGATGGCGTTCAGCAGCTTGGACTGCAGTTCGATGTCCATTTCACTGATTTCGTCAAGAAACAGGGTGCCTTCGTCGGCCTGCTCGAACAGACCGCGGCGACGGCCCTTGGCACCGGTGAAAGCGCCGGCCTCGTGGCCGAACAGCTCGGATTCGAGCAGATCCCTGGGCAGCGCCGCGCAGTTGATCTCTACCAGAGATTCGTTTCTGCGCTGCCCCGAATGGTGCAGAATGCGCGCGCACAGGCCCTTACCCGTTCCCGTTTCGCCGGTGATGATCAGCGCGCTGAAGGGAACCTCGCAGAGCCGCTCCAGCATCGCGCGCACGTTGCGCGCTGACTCGCTGCGTCCT
>JBFIYQ010000021.1:0-13748 GCA_041605275.1 Gammaproteobacteria bacterium | reverse complement strand
TTGGGGATGCGCTCGAAGGGGGTGGGACCGTCGCCGCCCCAGGAATTCATGGTCCGCCCGCCGTAGTAGATCACGAGCGGGCCGATGCGCGAAATGTTCCCGGCACCGAGCATCGCCGTACGCCCGCCCATGCAGTGGCCGAGAATGGCCAGTCGCTGGTCGTCCACTTTCTCCGTATTCTCGATGTGGACGATGCAGGCCTGGACGTCATCGATAATGGACTTGTCGCGCAAGCTTGCGCGGCGCGCTTCCTTGTCCTCGATCCAATCGTGGTAGTGAAACACGTCGGGCGCGGCGGCGACGTAGCCTGCGGCCGCCAGCCGGTCGACCCGATCCTCGGTAAATTCATCCAGACCACCGATGTGGCACATCACAATGACCGCCGGACGAGGTCCATTGCCGTCCGGCGAAGCAAGGCAAATGCGCATTGAGCTGCCGTTTACTTCGATCTCCTCAAACCGCGCCATGTCTCTCTCCTCGCAATAATTGTCTGTGGACGCAGAGAATATTCCGCTTCCCGCGGCAACACGCAAACCCAAAGTTACGCCAGAGGTCTGAGTTTCAGCTCCTCGGCGGTCGCCCGCGCGAATCCGTATTTTTCGTAAATCGCCTGCGCCTTGGGCGTCGCGAGAAAAGACAGAAAGCACATGGCGTTATCCGGGTTACGTCCATTTGTCAGCGGCCCTATGGCGTAGGCGACCTGATCCTGCTTGTTGTAAGGCGCAGGGATAGGCACGCCATCGACGGCGCGCCCGGAAATCCTGGCGTGGACGACTTCCGAAGCCCAGACAATTCCCACGTCGGCCTCGCCGTTCTCGATCCGCTGCGGCGTCTCCCTATGGTGCCTGAAAGTAAACCAGGTTTTCCCCTCCACCGCCCAGCAGCCTTTGCACTGCGCACCGCCGGTCACCTTCTGGTAAAGCCCCAGGTCTTTGAGCATCTCCGAGCCGAAGAACTTGAAAATACCCTCGTTCAACGGATTCGGATGACACTGAATCAGATCGTCGCGCCCCAGATCTTGCGGCCCTTTAATCCCTTTGGGATTGCCCCGGGCCACCATCAGCTCGAGCCTGTTGTGGGCGTGGATAAGATAGTCGGTCATCAGCCCCTGATCTTTCAGCGTGCCGAGGTGTTGAAGACTCACGCTTCCGTACAGGTCGGGATTTCGAGCTGTTTTCTGACCCGCGACCTCGCCCTGTCTGAGGATTTGATCTTTGAGGATCTGACCCGGCGGAATGGTTTCGACATAGACGGTAACAATGTCGGGGTTCTTTTTTTGAAATTCGGGGATCAGCTCATCCATTACCATGAACTGATTGCCCGCGAGGTACATCACCAGATCGGAGGTGTACGAGTCCCCTATCTGTCCATAGGTTACCTCGCCGCCCGCTTGAAATGTCCGATAGTCTTTGCCGTGTGCGGAATCCGCGTGGACAGATTGACTCCCCGAATCCAGCGCGGGCAGCGCTGACGTGGGGTCGCTTGCGGACGACTCTGATTTTCCCATGATATTGTCCCGATGACTGCCGTGATCGCTTGCTCAGCTGCAATGAAAAAAGGGGCTCATCCGCTCCCATTGGACTCAAGGCCAAACCGGCCCGATTCCAATAAACTATCAACACCCGCCGCTAAGATGTCTGTATTCCCGTCGCGCCGGAGGCGCCCTGCATGACTATCGCTGAACCGTCACTTTATCGTCGAATCCAGCTCGGGTGAACGACGCGGCAAAACATCGCAGAATGTTCTCGCCCTTCGTCGAACGTATAGCCGGCCGCGGCGCAGAAGCGTGGGCGCTGCACGTGGAGGCGATGGCGGCCAAGCGCCGCGGTGAAGACGTCATCGTCATGAGCGTTGGTGACCCCGATTTCGCCACTCCGCCAGGGATAGTCGAGGCGGCCATTGCCGCGCTGCGCGCCGGCGATACTCATTACACTCCCATTGTGGGCCAGCCGTCGCTTCGCGCCGCGGTGGCCGAACGCTACTCCGCGCGCACCGGGCGCGAAGCGGATCCCGATCAGGTGGTGATTCTCGCCGGCGCGCAAAACGGACTGTTCGCCTGTGCGCTCTGCCTCACCGGCCCGGGCGACGAGGTCATAGTGCCGGTGCCCATGTACGTCACCTACGAAGCCACCATCGGCGCCGCCGGCGCCCGGCTGGTTCCGGTTGCCTGTGACCCGGACGGAGGATTTCGACCGGACCCCGCGCGCCTGGAGGCCGCGTTAACTCCCCGCACGCGGGCGCTGTTTTTCGCCAATCCTAACAATCCCACCGGCGTTGTGATGCGCCGCGAAGAGCTCGAGGCCATCGCCGATCTCGCCCGGCGCTACGATTTGTGGGTAGTGAGTGACGAGGTTTATGCAGATCTGGTATTTGACGGCGAGCATCTTTCCATCGCTGCGCTGCCGGAAATGGCCGAGCGCACGGTGATCGTTTCCAGTCTTTCCAAGTCTCACGCCATGCCCGGCTGGCGCACCGGGTGGGCCATTGCCCCGCGCGAACTGGTGCCGCACCTGACGAATCTCGCCCTTTGCATGCTCTATGGGCTTCCCGGTTTCGCCCAGGCCGGCGCGTTGGAAGCGCTGACCCGCTCCGACGGTGAATCCGCCCGAATGCGCGGTCAGTTTCGCCGCCGGCGTGATTCGGTGATTAACGCCCTCGCCGGGGTAAAAGGGATCCGGTGCTTGAAACCCCAAGCCGGAATGTTTCTGCTGATGGACGTTCGCGGCACCGGGATCGGCGGCGCCGAGTTTGCCGAGAAACTCTACCGCGCCAGCGGCGTATCGCTGCTGGATGCGGCGCCTTTCGGCGGAGCGGACGGTTTCGTGCGTCTTTCGTTCAGCAGCGACGAAGCGCAGCTAGCGGAGGGTTGCCGGAGGATTGCCGACTTCGTCGCTGGCCTAGACGGTGGATGACGCATTCACGCAAGGATCACAAGAACGATGAGCGAGCGCCTGACTGACGGCGGCTTTTGTTCGGCTAGCTAAGCTCGCTCAACTGATAGCCCGCGCTCTTGAGCCAGTCTTCGTCGATCTCCACTCCCCAGCCGGGCTCGTCGGGAATCGTCGCCTTGCCGTCGACGATGCGGTAGGGCGAGCTTCTGAACAGGTTTTGCTGCCAGGGATAGTAATCCGGCCCCTCGATTGAAAACTCGAGGTACTTTCCCGCGTTGCCGATAGCGCCCAAGAGATGCATGGTGAACAGCGTCACCATGGAGAAGTTAGCGCTGTGCGGGGTGCAGGGAAGCCCCGCTTCAGCACCTATATTTGCCACCCGCAGCGTGCGGGTCAGCCCGCCCAGGTAGCAGACGTCGGGCTGGATCACGTTGACGGCCCCCATCTCGATGATGCGTCGCCAGGTGGGGATCTCGCAGTCCTGCTCGCCGCCAGTCACGTCGATCTCCAGCGCCTGCGTCACCTCCCGGGTCTGCTCCAGCTCCCAGTAGGGACAGGGCTCCTCGAAATGCTCAACCCCGTGGTCCTCGAGCATCTTTCCCACTTCGATGGCTCGCGCCGGAGTAAAACCGCTGTTGGCGTCGACCAGCAGAGCGACGTCATCGCCCAGCGCGTTGCGCACCGCGGGAACAATTTCCTCGGTGCGCCCGGGCCACTGGTCCACGTCGTGCCCGCATTCGGCGCCAACCCGGAACTTGAAGGCATCGTAGCCGAAGCGGTCGCGCAACCTGAGGAAACGCTCGGCTTCTTCTTTGGGCTTAATGTCGCGCTTCATGGACGAGGCATAAGCACGAATTGGACCGGGCGTGCCGCCCAGCAGCTCGCATACGCTTTTGCCTTCAAGCTTTCCCTTAAGGTCCCATAAGGCCGTGTCCAATCCCGCCAGCGCGCGGTAGAGATAAGATCCCGGATATTTGTGCTCGCGCTCGGGAATGATTTCGACCAGATGCACGACGTCCAGGGCATCGGCGCCCAATGCCCAGGGGGCGATCTGACGATGGACAATGAGCGATGTGATGTCGGCGTTGTAGGGAGAAACCTGCCCCCATCCTTGAGAGCCATCTTCCGCAGTAACGCGCAGGAACGCGACGAACTCGTTGCTGTAGGTCTCAATGGCCGTAATCTTCATCTCTTTCACTGTGGCTGTTTGAAGCTTCCGATATCTAAAGTCAGCGCAAAGTTGGATCAAGCTCGATCGACATCATCGACGGCGTGTCAGTAAATCATTTTTAAAGATCGGAAACTATTCTTTCGAGCCATAAGGTGGCCAGAGACTAAACCTCTAAGGACTATGCTGGCCCCCCCCGTTGCCGCATCCGGTGATCGAGATCAACACCCGCTCTATGGCGTCTGGGGCAAACTGATGTGGGTTCCGGCCGGTCAAAAACCCGGCGGGCTTAAGACGTCGAAATAATCGAAGGATGCCTACGTGGAAGAGCCGTTCAGCTTCGCCGATAGCCTGGGGCCGCTCAAGGTCATCCACGTCCACGAGCCGTCCGTGTCTCTCAAGGGGATCCTGGTGGTCGACAACGTCGCCGCCGGACCATCCATCGGCGGACTGCGAATGGCGTCGGACGTCAGTGCCCTGGAGTGTTTCCGTCTCGCCCGGGCGATGACGTTCAAGAACGCGGCGGCGGGTCTCCCCCACGGCGGCGGCAAGTCGGTTCTGTTTGCTGACCCGAAGCAAATCGACGATCAAGAAAAGCAGCGGATGGTGCGATCCTTTGCCTGCGCGCTCGCTGGCGAGAAACACTACATCTTCGGTCCCGATATGGGCACCGACGAAATCTGCATGGCCTGGGTTAAAGACGAAATCGGGCGCGCCGTCGGGCTCCCCCGAGAGCTGGGAGGGATTCCGCTGGATGAGATCGGCGCTACCGGACTCGGCCTCGCCTGTGCTGCGGAGGTGGCCGCAGAGTATTGTGAGCTCGAACTCGAAGGCGCTCGCGTCGTGGTACAGGGCTTCGGCGCGGTGGGCAAGCATGCCGCGCGAACCTTGAGCGAACGCGGAGCGATTCTCGTGGGCGCCAGCGACAGCAGCGGCACGGTGCACGATCCTTCCGGACTCGACGTCACCGCGCTCATTGCCCACAAAGACGCGGGAAACAGCCTTTCACGGTGGACGGATGCGCAAGTATTGCCCCTCGACGCCACGCTCGATATCGACTGCGAGATCTGGATCCCGGCCGCGCGCCCCGACGTCATCGACGAGGCCAACGTCGATCGCCTCAAGACGCGACTCATCATTCAGGGCGCGAATATTCCGGTCACCCACGGCGCCGAGCGCCGACTCCACGAGCGCGGCGTGCTGATCGTTCCCGATTTCATCGCCAACGCCGGCGGGGTCATCTGCGCGGCAATGGAGTATGCGGGCGCCAGCGAGGTTGCGGCTATGCAGGCTGTCGAGGAGAAAGTTCGCCGCAATACCCAGGAAGTGCTCAGACGTGTCCGAGAAGAACAGTGTCTGCCAAGGGAGGCGGCGCTGGCGCTGGCCACCTCCAGGGTCGAGGCGGCGATGCGCACCCGGCGCTGGTCCTTGTTTTGAATCGTGGCGCGCTCCGGTCGAAACGCAAACGGTGGTGACGGCGAGAGACATGCGCTGCGGCGAAGCTATTTCCATCGGGGTGGAGAAACGGCACTCAAGGGGGTAACGATCCCGGAGCACTTCTCCGATATCGTTTCCCGCTTCGAGCAGCGCGAGGCGATCGTTTCCCTTTCACAGTCGCGACGCTTGAGCTACGGCGAGCTCCAAACTCAGGCGGACATCGTCGCGCGCGCATTGATTGCAGATGGTTTCGGGAAGGGAAGCCGTATCGGAATCTGGTCGACCAACAACGTAGAGTGGGTGGTGCTACAGCTCGCGACGGCGCGAATCGGCGCCATCCTGGTTAACGTTAATCCGGCGTATCGCCCACGGGAGCTTGCCTACGCGCTCGAGCGGTCTGAAATCGAAGCGGTATTCCTGATCCCGCGTTTTCGCAGCAGTGATTATGTGGTGATGCTGAACGAGCTCATACCGGAATTGGAACACGCAAACAACGACGCTTTAGAGTTGGAACAGTTTCCCCATCTACGCAGACTCGTTCTGTTCGATCCGACTAAAGCCGCGTCTACCACGAAAGCCGCCGATGGATTCCTACCGTGGGAAGCGTTCACTGCCCGTGCCCACGAGATCTCGCCCGAGCGTCTCGAGGCAGAGACCGCGGCGCTGGATCCGGACGACGCCATCAATATCCAGTACACCTCCGGCACCACCGGCTTTCCTAAAGCCGTAGTGCTCTCGCATCACAATATTCTCAACAACGCCTGGTTCACGGCGCGGTCCATGGGCTTCGACGAAAACGATCGGCTGTGCATCCCGGTACCGTTCTACCACTGCTTTGGCATGGTGCTTTCCAATCTGCTTTGTTTTTCTGTCGGGGCCTGTGCGGTCGTGCCCAGCGAGCATTTCGACCCCGGCGCAGTTCTCGAATGCGTTGAGCGCGAGCGCTGCACGGCCATCCATGGTGTCCCGACAATGTTCATCGCCGCGCTCGAGCATCCCCGGTTCCCGGATACCGATCTCAAAAGTCTGCGCACCGGGATCATGGCGGGAGCGCCCTGCCCACCGGAGCTCATGCGGCGCGTAATGGAGGACATGCACGTGCCCGAGATTCTGATTGGCTACGGGGAAACGGAAGCTTCGCCACTGACACACCTGACCAGCGCCACCGACCGCTTCAAGCGAAGGGTCGAGACCGTCGGACGGAATCTGCCCCACCAGGAGGTCAAGGTAGTCGACGTGGAAAGCGGTGCGACGGTGCCACTGGGTGAAGATGGCGAGATCTGCTTCCGTGGCTATCACGTGATGAAGGGTTACTACGCCGACTCCGAGGCAACAAACAAGGCCATCGATGAGAGCGGCTGGCTGCACTCGGGCGACATCGGTCAAATGGACGAGGAAGGATACGTAAGTATCACCGGCCGGCGGAAAGAAATGATCATTCGCGGCGGAGAGAACATCTATCCACGGGAAATCGAGGACTTTCTCTTTACCCATCCAAAGGTGGCGGAAGTGGCCATATTCGGAATTCCCGACGACTATTACGGAGAGGTGGTCGCCGCCTGGATACAGCCGCACGCGGGTGAACGCATTAGCGAGGAAGAGATAAGGGAGTTCTGCCAAGGCCACATTGCCCATTTCAAAATTCCGAGTTACATCGAATTCGTCGAGGCATTCCCTATGACCGTGACCGGAAAGCTGCAGAAGTTTCGCATGCGTGAAATGGTTATAGACAGAATGAAGAAGAAGGAGGAGGCGTCTGCCTGAATCCCGTGACTGCTCTGGACTCCACCCGCTGGGCATCGTCGGCGTCTTACTCCGGCCAAGCCTGATCCGCGTCAATACGTGTTTTATCGCCCGACTCGGGAATGAGCTTGTCAGTGTAAAGACGCCCATCGAAATCAGGAGTTGGAACGGTGTGGGTTACCGCAGATGCGCCAGGCGGCGCAACCGCCAAGAACGAGGAGAGTTCTGCAATCTCGGGTGACAATCTATTGGCGGAGTCGCTGATCGAAGCCATCCAGGCCCACGCGCGGGCGCTGGCGAGCGAGATCGGAGAATGCGAAATTTCACCGGAAGTTTTGGCCGCTATTGCCCGGGTGGCCCGGGACAAGTTCGTTCCGCGCCACGAGCAGGTGCTCGCTTATGCCGATACCGCGCTCCCCATAGGCTACGGTCAAACCATTTCTCAGCCCTTTATCGTCGCTTACATGACCGAGCTGATGCAGGTCAGCGGGGGAGACCGCGTGCTCGAAATCGGAACCGGATCCGGGTACCAGGCCGCGGTCCTGGCCGAGCTCGGAGCGGAAGTGTATTCGGTGGAAACGATCCCGGAACTTGCGGTCGCGGCGCAGCATCGTCTGAGCGCCCTCGGCTACCGGAACGTAAGCGTCTCCACCGGGGACGGCTATAAAGGCTGGCCCGAGCATGGGCCGTACCGCGCAATCGTGGTGACGGCGGTGGCGGACAGCGTCCCTCCCGCCCTGGTGGCCCAACTCGAGCCTGGCGGACGCCTCGTCATTCCGCTTCGCGAATCAGCCGGCGAACAATGGCTGACATTGATCGAGAAAGCTTCAGATAGCCGACTTCGATGCAAAAAACTCATTCAGGTTAGATTCGTTCCGCTCTGCCGCGCCTGACTCCAGCCGCAGAACCATCAAGACGCACGGCGCTCCTTAATTCTTGAAACAAAAAAGGGCGCAGGGTGCCAAAACGCCCTGCGCCCTTTGAACTTAAAGGTGCGACAGCGTTAGTGCGAAATCACTGCCTCCATAGATTTAGCCTGTTCCACCCACTTGGCCACCTGCTTTTCGGAAGGCACGGTTCGGGTAAGCTTCTTGAGTTTATTGATCTCGAACATTTTGGAAGCGAGGGTGTCGGCCCTGCGGTTGCGTAGCTCCTTGACGGTGTCCACGCCGGCGGCCTCAAGCAGCTCGGAGTATTCCTCGCCGACGCCGGAAATCCGCATCAGATCCGCCATGTTGGCCCACTTAAGCAACTGTTTTTCTCCGAGGCCGGTCTTTTCGGCAGTCGTCTTTCGCCCCTTGGAGTCACAGCACAGTTTCAAAAGATCGTCCGTGCTCTTGATCCCGGCGTTGCCGAGCTTGGCCGCGGAGGCCGGCCCGATACCCTCAATCTGTTCAATCTTGTAGCCCATTTTCGTCAGCTCCTATCTCTTGTCACCGCTCTAAAAGGATTGCGTGCGGAGCACGCATACCAGCGTGCATTCTATTCTTCGGGCATAGCCCGACAACGGAGTGAGAGAGGTTTTTACAATCCGTAACAATTGCGCCGAACGATTTTGTTTTGGTGCACGAACGCCACCTCGGCGCGAGGCG
The DNA here is from genome assembly GCA_041605275.1 of Gammaproteobacteria bacterium. Taxonomy (GTDB): domain Bacteria; phylum Pseudomonadota; class Gammaproteobacteria; order HK1; family HK1; genus CAMYJH01. The sequence goes on along the minus strand of JBFIYQ010000021.1, from coordinate 4,917 downwards.
GGAATCAAAAGTTTTTGCCGTATCTGACCGAATCCCGGCGGGCGCCAGAGTCAACTTCTTCGTCTTTAGAGCACCCTTGAAATTGCCCCGACGTGCCGAGAAATCCGCAGGTCAAAATGACGCGATTGTCTCCAAAACGGACGCACAGGGTCTCAACCCGACTGTCCTTCCTCGAGGGAAAACAGCGATGCGTTTCCGCCCGACGCGGTGGTGTCGATGCTCAACGAGCGCTCCAGCACGAAGCGGTGCAGATAATGGGGGCTGCCTGCCAAGGGACTGCCCGGCGCGCCGCCCGGATGCTGCAGCTCGGCGAAGGGAATAAGCGGGCGGACTGGACCCTCGCCCTCGGCAAGCATGCGCGCGATTGCTTTGGCATATCCGTGCTCACCGGAAAAGGCGAAAGCGTCCACCCGCGGGTCGGCGACGATGTGTTTCAAGGTCGCGTCCTCACCATTCGGCACCGCATGCACGACCGATTCCGGCGCTCCAGCCTGGCGAAAGATCGACGTTAGCTCGGTCGCGATCCTATCGTTTGCGTGCCACGCAATCACCGCGTTTCCCGTCACCAGCGCGGCGCCCATCTGCGCCGCCAGCGGCGCTACCCCGTCGGTGGCAAAACAAGCGACCACGCCGCGAGCGACATAGGAAAGCTCGTTGCGCTCACCGGTCGGTCCGGGCAGAGACAAGGGCTCTGCAAGTTCGGATTCGGCCTGGGCCGCGTGGAAGCGAAGGAAATCCGCGGCCAGATCCATGCCGTCGCCGCCACGCGGGTCCAACTCGGCGAGCCCTTCTAAAGCGGCCTCCTCGAGCTGAGCGGCGGCGCACTCCAAAACCGTCGCGCGCAATGGGACCGAGTGTTGTGACCAGGTCGCGGCGCTGGCGGTGGCAGCCTCCATAGCAGCATCGAAATTCGAACGCGAGACTCCGAATCGATCCAAATCGCCGCCGCCTTTCGAGCTCGACTCAGATTGGCTCGCGCCATTGGTGGCGCTCTCGGAAACAAATCGCGAAATGTAATGGGGACCGCCGGCTTTGGGACCGGTACCGGAAAGTCCCTCGCCGCCAAAGGGCTGCACGCCCACTACCGCACCGATCTGATTACGGTTGACGTAAGCGTTGCCGGCCCCCACTCGGGCAAGGATGTAATCGCGGGTCTCGTCTATGCGCGTGTGGATCCCGTGGGTCAGCCCGTAGCCGGTGGCGTTGATAGCCTCGATGACCGCGTCGAGTTCGTTTGCCGAATACCGCAATACGTGCAGCACCGGGCCAAACACCTCCCGCTGCAGGCGCGACAGGCGGTCGATTTCGAAGGCCACTGGACCGACGAAGGATCCGTCACCAGTGTGCGGTCCAAGCTTCACCTGCTCGATCAACCTGGCCTCACCGCGCATGCGTCGAATGTGTCCCTCCAGCATGGACTGTGCCTCTTCGTCGATCACCGGACCGACATCGGTGGAGAGATATGCCGGGTCGCCGACGCAAAGCTCCTCCATGGCGCCGCGGATCATGTGGATCATCCGATCGGCTACTTCCTCCTGAATAAACAGCACCCGAAGCGCCGAGCACCGCTGCCCGGCGCTTTGAAACGCGGACATCAATACGTCGCGGGTGACCTGCTCCGGCAGGGCGCTGGAATCCACGATCATGGCGTTCATACCACCGGTTTCGGCGATGAGCGGATAGACGGGACCCTCCCGCTTCGCCAGCGTCCGGTTGATGATCTGTGCCACCTCGGTGGAGCCGGTGAAACACACCCCGGTGACGCGGGGGTCAGCCACCAGGGCTGCGCCCACCTCGGCGCCGTCGCCGGGGAGCAGATGCAGCACTTCGCTCGGTATACCGGCCCGGTGCATGAGGCGCACCCCGGCGGCGGCCATCAGCGGCGTCTGCTCGGCGGGCTTGGCCACAACCGCGTTACCGGCGGCCAGCGCCGCGGTGATCTGGCCGGTGAAAATTGCCAGAGGAAAATTCCACGGGCTGATGCAGCAGAACAGCCCGCCCCCTTCCATGCGCACTGTTCTTCCGTCCTCCCGCGGGACACGCAGGCGGATCTCCGAGCCGCAGGTCTTTTCCGCCCGAAGCGCGTAGTAGCGGCAGAAATCTACCGCCTCGCGCACCTCGGCCAGGGCGTCGTTCACGGTCTTGCCAGCCTCGCGCACCGCAATCGCCATCAGCTGTGGCGTCTCCTCCTCCATGAGATCGGCGAGCCTCCGCAGGCACTCCGCGCGCTGATGCGCAGGCGTCTTCGCCCAGGCTTTGGCCGCCCCGCTGGCGGCTTTCAGCGCCCGCTCGATATCTTCCTTTCCCGCGTCGCTTACGTGGCCCACGACTCGCTCGCGGTCCGCCGGCGAGACCACGATACGCACCCGGCCACCGGCTTCTTTGCCGCAGACGATGGGACCGCCTGCCCACGGTTTTTCCTCCGCTTCGAGCATGGCGAGGCGCAATTCCTCCAGCTTGGCGCGGTCGGTGAGATCCACGCCAGCGAAGTTTCGACGCTGCGAACCGTAAAGATCCCGCGGCAGGGGGATGCGCGGATGGGGCACAAACGTGTGGCCGCGCACCTGGGCGATAGGATCGGCGATGATCTCCTCCACCGGCAGGTCTTCGTCCTGGATGCGATTGACGAAAGAGCTGTTGGCGCCGTTTTCGAGAAGACGCCTCACCAGGTAGGCAAGCAGATCCTCGTGCTCGCCCACCGGCGCATAAATTCGGCACGGCGTGCCCACCGCGGCTTTTTCCACCACCTCCTCGTAGAGCTCCTCGCCCATGCCGTGCAACCGTTGAAACTCGAAATCCCGCTGATTACCCGCGAACTCCAGCACCGCAGCGATGGTGTGAGCGTTGTGAGTGGCAAACTGAGGATAAAAGACGTCCTTTTCAGCAATGAGCTTGCGCGCGCAGGCCAGATAGCAGACATCGCTGTTGACCTTGCGAGTGAATACGGGATAGCCGGCCAGCGCCAGCTCCTGCGCCAGCTTGATCTCGGCGTCCCAGTACGCGCCTTTCACCAGCCGTACCATGAGCCGGCGCTTGTGTCGTCGCGCCATATCCGACAGCCAGTCGATGACGAAAGGCGCGCGTTTTAGGTAGGTCTGCACCACCACCCCCAAACCGTTCCAGCCTTTCAGCTCGCTCGAGCCCGAAACCGCTTCGGTGACGTCCAGAGAGATGTCGAGCCGCGCCGCCTCTTCGGCGTCGATGTTGAGCCCGATGTCGTGCTCCGCCGCCAGCCGCGCCAGCGCCTGAATGCGCGGCACCAGCTCGTCCATGACCCGTCGTTCGTTCCATAACTCGTACCGGGGGTGAAGCGCGGAAAGCTTCACCGAGATACCAGGACCATCGACGAGTCCTACGCCCTGTGCGACTTCACCAATTACCGCAATGGCGCTCTTGTATGCCTCGAAGAAACGATCCGCGTCCTCCATGGTGCGGGCCGCCTCACCGAGCATGTCGTAGGAGTAGCGGTAACCGCGCTTCTCGAACGCTCTGGCCCGCTCCAGCGCTTCCTCTATGGTTCGACCCATGACGAACTGGCGGCCCATGATGCGCATGGCCTGGTTAACCGCCTCGCGGATCACCGGTTCACCCACGCGCGCCACCAGCCGGCGCAGCACCGAGCCTGCGCTCTGACCGAGGATGCCGTGCATACGCACCACCCGACCCGTAAGCATGAGCCCCCAGGTGGATGCGTTGACGAACACCGAGTCGCTGTGGCCCAGGTGACGGTCCCAGTTTCCAGCCGAAATCTTGTCGCGGATGAGCGCCTCCTGGGTTTCGTCGTCGGGAATCCTCAGCAGCGCTTCGGCAATGCACATGAGCATCACGCCCTCCTGAGTGGAGAGCCCGTACTCGTAGAGAAATGCATCCAGGCCGCCTTTGGCGCGCGCACGCACCGCTTCCACCAGCTTACGGGCGGTGGCCTGAATGCGGCTGTTTGTCTCGGAATCGAGCTCCAGCTGGGTCAGGAGCTCGCGGACGCATCGCGTCTCGTCGGCGCGATAGTGCTCGTCTATGGCGCGGCGCAGCGGGGTGCGCTCGGAAAGCGGCTGTTCAAAAATCATGACTTGCCCTGCAAATTATTGATCCTCGACGGACCAAGCTTTTTTACGTTTACCCCCTCGCGGTATTGTGCCTTTTTTTCCCCCGCGGAACCGCTTCAGTCGCCGCGCCGCGCAGGACGCAGCCTCGCAGGTTCGACCGGATCTCGCCATAATGATCCTGGTCCGCCCCGCCCGGGCACTGAGGGAGGCATCCGCTTGGAACAACGCCTGCCACGCAAACTCGCCGCTATTCTTTACGCCGACGTTGCCGGCTACAGCCGGCTGACGGGGGAGGACGAGGAAGGCACCCATCGCAGACTCAGCACTTACCTCGACGCTATCAGCGAGTCCATAAAGGACCATTCGGGGCATGTGGTTCACTATGCCGGCGACGCCGTGCTGGCTGACTTCGCAACGGCCACCGATGCTTTGCGATGCGCCACTGCGATCCATCGCGAGCTCGCCGCGCGCAACCGGGACCTGCCCGAGGAACGTCGGGTATGCTTTCGCATCGGTGTTAACTTGGGCGAGGTGATCGTCGATCGCAACGATATCTATGGTGATGGGGTCAACGTCGCCGCGCGCCTGGAAGCGCTGGCGGATCCCGGCGGGATTTGTGTATCTGAATCTGTCCGCACCGCGGTGGGCAACAAGCTTGCGCTCGACTACGATTTCCTTGGAGAGCAACACGTCAAAAATATTGCCCGGCCCATCCCCGCTTACAAGGTGCGGGAGCAAACTAAATCGGCGACAGCTTCGGTGAGCTCGTCAATAAAGCCTTCCATCGTCGTGCTTCCGCTGCTGAACATGAGCGGCGATCCCGAGCAGGAGTTCTTTGCCGACGGCCTGACCGAGGACATCATCACCGAGCTGT
>JBFIYQ010000020.1:0-14017 GCA_041605275.1 Gammaproteobacteria bacterium | reverse complement strand
TTCTTCTGGCCGGCATCGAGGCGCTTGACCAGAACCGGCTCGAGGATGCGGTTACGCTGCTGGAAGAGCTGGTCACGCTTCGGCCGGATTTCCAGCTCGCGCAGCTCGTTTACGCCGACCTGTTGAGCGCCCGAATCCGTCCGCTGGGACGTTTCGGCAATTTTAACGTGGGCGCCGCCGATCGCCTGGAGGCGCTCAGGGACGAAGCGCGACGACGGTTCGCGCACCATCTCTCCGCGCCCGCGGATGACCGCATTCCCGAAAACCTGGTCATGCTCGCCCGCGACCAGAAGCACGTTATCGTGGTGGACGTTCCGGCATCTCGACTGTACGTGTTCGCCAATGAAAACGGCACGTTTAGGCGAGTCACCGACCAGTATGTCTCCAGCGGTAAGAACGGCGCGCGGAAGCTGCGCGAGGGTGATCAAAGAACTCCAGTTGGCGTGTATTTCGTCACCGGAAGAATCTCTCCCGCGACATTGCCCGACTTCTACGGATCAGGCGCGCTGCCCATCAACTATCCCAACGAATGGGACATGCGTCTCGGCCGCACCGGCTACGGGATCTGGATTCACGGCGTGCCCACGGATACTTACAGCCGCGCGCCTCAAGCGAGCGACGGCTGTATCGCCGTGGCCAACAGCGACATGGAGTCCTTGTTCGGCATTGTGCCCAACAGCAACGCGCCGGTAATCATCACCGACGGCGTTCGCTGGGTTCAGCCGGACTTAATCCGCTCGCGTCAGCGGGAGGTCAGGACGATGCTGGAATCCTGGCGGCGGGACTGGGAGAGCCTGAGTTTCGAACGCTACGCGCGCCACTATTCCAGGTCTTTTGTCAGCGACGGCATGGGACGGGTCGCCTGGCTGCAAAAGAAGCGCCGTATCAACGCCGCTAAATCGTACATCAAGGTGGATTTTTCAAACCTGAGCGCGTTCGCCTATCCGGGAGAACAAGACCTGCTGGTGGTCACCTTCGATCAGAGTTACCGAAGCAGTAACTTCAACGACAAGAGCAAGAAGAGGCAGTACTGGCGGCGGGAGTCCGATGGGCGCTGGCGAATAATATTCGAGGAAGAGGCCCGCTTTCTGGACGTGCATTTCCGCGGCCTGCCGTTCTCGGCCAGGGCAAAGCTCACCGGCCTGCAGAAATCCCCTTAAGAGACCGCCGCGCGCGCTTCACCCGCGCATCACGTAATCCAGGACGATACCCGCAAAGACCGCGGCGCCGACCCAGTTGTTGTTGAGGAAGGCGCGAAAGCAGCGTTCCGGCTCGCGATTTCGGATCAGGAAGAGCTGATAGATCGCCAGCAGCGCGGCAACCCCCAGCCCGCCGTAATACCACAGGCCCATGCCCGACTGCTGCCCGACGATACCGAGCACCAGGATGACCGAAGCGTGCAGCACCGCGACAGTCGGACGGTCCAGCTCCCCCAGCAGAATGGCGGTGGATTTGACGCCCACGAAAAGATCGTCCTCCCGGTCGACCATGGCGTACATGGTGTCGTAGGCCACCGCCCAGAGCACCACCGCCACCAGCAACAGCCAGGCAAGCGCCGGGACGCTGCCGGTCTGGGCGGCGAAGGCCATGGGAACGGCCCAGCCGAAGGCCACGCCCAGGTGAACCTGGGGAAGATAAGTGAGGCGTTTCATGAACGGATAGGTGGCGGCAAGCAGGGCGCCGGGGAACGCCAGCAGCACGGTGAGCTCGTTCATCGTCAGCACCAGCCCGAGCGCGGCCAGGCACAACACCACGAACAACGCCAGGGCCTCCTTCACCGATACTTTTTTTGCAGCCAGGGGTCGATTCATGGTGCGCTTCACGTAGGGGTCGATGTCGCGGTCGGCGAAATCGTTGATCACGCACCCCGCAGAGCGCATGAGGAATACCCCGAAAATGAACACGACCACGATGCGGGCGTCCGGGCGCCCTTCGCCGGCGATCCAGAGCGCCCATAGGGTTGGCCACATCAGCAGCAGCGTGCCGATGGGCTTGTCCATGCGCATCAGCAGCCCGTACTGATACAGCCGGTCTTTGAGGTATGCCTTACTCATGGCGGGACTTGGGAAAAAAGCACTTGGAAGATCAGCAACGGGTCATTGTTGAGAAAAAGCACGCCTCGCCGCAACCACGCCCCGCGCAATCAGGCATCCACGTAGTTCACCCGATCCCCCAGCCAGCGCTTGATGATGGGTGAGGCGCGCTGCGGATGGCCGGACAGGATCTCGCCCGCCGCGCGCACCACCTCGGGAAGCAGCGCCTGGTGCCGGGAGAGATCGGCCACCCTGAACTGGAGCAGGCCGGTCTGCCGCGTTCCCAGCAGCTCGCCGGGCCCGCGCAGCTCCAAATCCCGCTGCGCGATCTTGAATCCGTCGTTGGTCTCTCTCAGCACGTTGAGTCTTTCCCGGGCGGCGGCTGAAAGCGGCGTCTGATAGAGCATCACGCAGGCGCTTTTTTGTCCCCCGCGCCCGACGCGGCCGCGAAGCTGGTGAAGCTGGGACAGCCCCAGGCGTTCGGCGTTCTCGATGATCATCAGCGACGCGTTGGGCACGTCCACGCCCACCTCGATCACCGTGGTCGCGACCAGCAGATCGATCTTCCCCTGCTTGAATTCCGCCATCACCGCCTCTTTTTCCGCTGACTTCATCCGTCCGTGCACCAGCGCGATGCGAAGCTCCGGCAGCGCTTCGCGCAGGCTCAGCTCCGTCTCCGCGGCCGCCTTTGCCTGCAGCATCTCGGAGTCCTCGATAAGGGTGCACACCCAGTACGCCTGCTGCCCCTTGCGGCAGGCGTCGAGAACCCGGGCCACCACTTCGCTTCGCCGGGTTTCGGGCACCACCGCCGTATCCACGGGCTTTCGCCCCGGCGGCAGCGCGTCGATCACCGAAGTGTCCAGGTCGGCGTAGGCGGTCATGGCCAGGGTTCTCGGGATAGGCGTCGCGGTCATGATCAGCTGGTGGGCGTGGAGCTCGTCGCGCATCCCCTTGTCCCTGAGCATCAGCCGCTGGTGGACGCCGAATCGGTGCTGCTCGTCGACAATCACCAGACCCAGACGATGAAAGGAGACCTGCTCCTGAAACAGGGCGTGAGTCCCGATGGCCATCCGGGCCGCGCCCGAGGTTACGCTTTCGTTAACCGCTCGCCGGGCGGCGCCGGTTTGTTTTCCGGACAGCCAGGCCAAGGTGAGGTTCAGCGGCTCGAACCAGGCGCGAAATGTTTTCAGATGCTGCTCGGCCAGCAGCTCGGTGGGCGCCATCAGCGCGGTTTGGAAGCCCGATTCCATAGCCTGGAGCGCCGCCAGCGCCGCCACCACGGTTTTCCCCGAGCCCACGTCGCCTTGGGCGAGACGGTGCATGGGATGCGGCTTTTGCAGATCGGCGTGAATTTCGTCGGCCACCCGCCGCTGGGCGGAGGTGAGCTCGAACGGAAGGCGTTGCAGGAAACTCTTCACCAGAGGACCCGGCGGGGACAGCTTGGGTGCCCGTTTCCGGTCGAGCCTCTGTCTCAGCTGTCGCAGACTCAGGTGGTGCGCCAGCAGCTCCTCGAAGGCGAGCCGCCTTTTTGCCGGCAGGATATCCGGCTCGTCCCGGCGGCGGGGCGGACGGTGGGCGTGCAGCACCGCCTCGCGCAGCGGCGGCAGATCCAGGCGCGACAGAATCTCCGCCGGAATCAGCTCATCCAGGTTGCCGTCTGCGGACAGCAGCTCGAGCGCCTGGGGCAGGAGCTTTCGCAGAGTGCCCTGGTTGAGGCCCTCGGTGGTGGGATAAACCGGCGTCAGATGGGTTTCCACCGGGACAACCTGGTCCTCGGCCAAAAGGCGGTACTCCGGGTGCACCATCTCCATGCCCTGCGGACCCCGGCGGGCCTCGCCGTAGCACATCACGCGGCGGCCGCGCTCCAGACCGCGGCGCTGACTGTCGGAGAAATGGAACAGGCGCATCAGCAGCCGGCCGGTGCCGTCCGAAATCATGCTCACCAGGGAGCGCCGCCGCCCGTAACGCAGCTGGGTGAGCTGAATTTCTCCCGCGACCAGCGCCTCCTCGCCGTGGCGCAGGGCGCCGATGGGGATGGTGTAGGTGCGGTCCTGGTAGCGCAGCGGCAGGTGAAACAGGAGGTCCTGAACGCTGCGCACGCCGATGTTCTCGAGCCGGGACGCCACCCGCGGGCCGGCGCCGCGCAGGGTCGTGACCGGCACCTTGCCGAGGCGGCTGCCGGTCGCGGCCGCGGCTACCGGGGCGTCAGCATCGGACATCAGCGGCGCCCGGGGATTTCGGCGGCGGATTGCGCCGCGCAACCGCTGAGTCGAGATCCCGCCGGGTCGACTGACGAGAACACGGGATCAGGCGAGCACCATGATGCCTTCGACCTCAATCTTGGCGCCCTTGGGCAGCTCGGCCACGCCCACCGCGGCCCGGGCCGGGAAGGGCTCGTCGAAGTAGCCCGCCATGATCTCGTTCACCCGGGCGAAGAGCGACAGATCGGTGAGATAGATCGTCAGCTTGGCCACGTCGTTGAGGCTGCCTCCAGCCGCCCGGGTCACGGCGCTCAGGTTCTTGAACACCTGGTGTATCTGCCCGTCCGGATCCTCCACCAGCGTCATGCTCTCCGGCAGCAGCGGAATCTGTCCCGAGAGGTAGACCGTGCCGTTGATGTTGACGGCCTGGGAATAGGCGCCGATAGCGCCCGGGGCGTCGGATGTATTGATGGTGGTCCTGGTCATGCTCCCTTTCCCGGTTGTGCTACGTAACAACTGCCCGGCGCCGCTTTCAGCCCCGCGCCCGGGCGATTTTGGAAACCTGCGGTATGCCTCGCACCCGGCGGATGATTTTCGCCAGATGAACCCGATCGCTCACCGCGATCAGGAAGGTCAACGTTGAGTTTGCGCCGTCGCGGTTTTCCAGGCCGACATTCTCGATGTTTGCGCCGAGCTCCGATATTGCCGCGGCGACCGTTGCCAGCACGCCCTTCTGGTCTTTGACCACTACGCGGATTTCCACCGGAAACTCGCCCTCGACAGCCGGCTGCCAGACAACGTCCACCCATTTCTCCGGCTTATCGGAGAAATCCACCAGGTTCTTGCACGAAGAGGTGTGAACCACGATGCCGCGTCCGGCGCTCAAGAATCCGATCACGTTGTCTCCTGGGATCGGATGACAGCACTTTCCGAAGTTCACCACCATGCCTTCCGACCCTTTGATGTAAAGGGGCTGCTTGTCGTTTTTTCCAACCACCTCCTTGAGCCCGGTGGCTACCTTTGGAAGCAGCCTCAGCGCGACCAGCGGCGCGATACGCTTGCCGAGACCGATCTCCTCCAGCAGCTCGTCGATACTTTCCAGGTGGTATTCCTCCAGCAGGGCCTCGATCCTTTTCGCCGGGACGTCTTCCATCGACAGCGACTCCGAGGCCAGCGCGTGGGTCAGCAGTCTTTGCCCCAGCTCGATGGCTTCGCCGGTGCGCAGATGCTTTAGATAGTTACGAATGTTGGAGCGCGCCTTGCCCGTAACCACGAAGTTGAGCCAGTTGGCGCTGGGGCGTCCCCAGGGCGCGGTCACGATTTCAACGTTCTGACCGGTCACCAGCGGAGTCGACAGCGGTGTGTAGCGCCCGTCGGTCTTTGCCGCGATGCAGGTATTGCCCACATCGGTGTGGACTGCATAAGCGAGGTCCACCGGCGTCGCGCCCCGCGGCAGCGCCATAATGTCCCCGGCGGGGGTGAACACGTACACTTCCTTGGGAAACAGGTCGACCTTGACGTTTTCCAGGAACTCTATGGAATCGCCGGACTGCTTTTGCATTTCCAGCAGCTCTTTCAGCCACTGCCGGGCGCGCTTTTGCGCCGTGCTCGTCGCCGAATCGCTGCTCTTGTAAAGCCAGTGAGCCGCGATGCCCGCCTCCGCCACCGCGTGCATGTCTTCGGTTCTGATCTGCACCTCGATTGGCGTGCCGTAGGGCCCGAAAAGAACCGTATGCAGAGACTGGTATCCGTTGGGCTTGGGTAGCGCCACGTAGTCTTTGAATTTGCCCGGAACGGGTTTGTACAGCCCGTGCATGATGCCGAGCGCGCGGTAACAGGCGTCAGCAGTGTCAACGGTGATTCTAAAGGCGTAAACGTCGTGCACCTCGGCAAACGAAAACCCCTTGCCGCGCATTTTTCGGTAAAGGCTGTAAAGGTGCTTCTCCCGTCCCTCGACCCGGGCACTCAGCTCTTCCTGCCTTAAGCGACGCTTCATGGAGGTTTCGATTTTGCGTATCACCTGCTTGCGATGACCGCGCGCTTTTTTCACTTCCGCGGAAAGTATCCGGTAGCGCATGGGATAGAGGGTGCGAAAGCCCAGATCCTCGAGTTCGAGCCGGATATTGTTGAGCCCCAGGCGGTGGGCGATGGGGGCGTAGATTTCGAGGGTTTCGCGGGCGATACGCCGACGTTTGTCCAGAGGGAGCGCGGAAAGCGTGCGCATGTTGTGCAAACGATCGGCAAGCTTCACCAGGATGACCCGGATATCCCGGGCCATGGCCATGAGCATTTTTCGAAAATTTTCCGCCTGGGCTTCGGCGCGGCTTTCGAAGCTGATCTGCGTCAGCTTGCTGACGCCGTCGACGAGCTCCGCCACCTCGTTACCGAATTGTTTGGCAATCTGCGGCTTTGCGGTGTCGGTGTCCTCGATAACGTCGTGGAGGATGGCGGCGACAATGCTTTGGTGATCCAGGTGCATTTCCGCCAGAATTTTGGCGACCTGGATCGGATGCTGGATATAAGGTTCGCCGGAAGCGCGACGCTGCCCTTCGTGCGCCTCGGCGCCAAACTGGTAAGCGCGGTAAATTTCCCTGACTTGATCCGGCTCGAGATAGTTATCGGCCAGTCCGCAGAGATCGCTTATCAGGAACACGAGCAGTCTCCCGCATTGCGCGATCCGCAGATTTTATACGGGACGGGACGGTACCTTTGAATCAGGCCGGGGGCTCTTCCTTGGGCGGTTCCGGCTCGGGCAGGACGGCTTGCGCGAGTTCCAGTGCCTCATCCTCTTCGCTGACGGGCTCCGGTTCCTGGTCCATGATCGAGACATCCACTTTGCCGCCGGCAATTTCGCGCAGCGCGAGAACGGTGGCCTTATCGTTCTCTTCTTCCACCAGGGGCGTTGACCCGCGGGCGATCTGACGCGCGCGCTTGGTCGCTACGAGCACCAGCTCGAAGCGGTTTCCGATCTTCTCGACGCAGTCTTCGACGGTAATTCTTGCCACTCGCTTCTCCTGTGCAAACGGTCGACGGGGCGCTCGACACCCCGGCAATCATTAGATCAAGTATAAACATTCAATCCTACTTAATCGGCCCGGCATCTGCCAGCAAATCGCGAATCAGGGCCGCGTGGCGGACCTGCTGACGGGGCAGGCTCAGCCGCGCCGCGTGCACCACCGCGCGCATGCCGGCGACGGCGTGGTCGAAGTCGTCGTTGACCACCAGGTAGTCGAATTCGCGGAAGCGGGCGATTTCGCCCCCCGCCGCCCGCATGCGAGCCTCGATCACCTTGTCGCTGTCGGTGCCCCGGTCCCGGAGACGACGTCCCAGCGCCTCCCTGGATGGCGGCAGGACGAAGAGCTGCACGCTCTCGGGCATGGCCTTGCGGATCTGGCGTGCGCCCTGCCAGTCAATCTCCAGGATCACGTCGACGCCCCGCGACAGCGAGGCGTTGACCTGATCCCGGCCGGTCCCGTAGCGATTGCCGAACACGGTGGCGTGCTCTAGAAATTCGCCCGCCCCGACCATGGTTTCGAACTCGCCGGCGGAGACGAAGTGATAGTCTGCACCGTTCTTCTCTCCCGGCCGCGGTGGCCGGGTGGTGTGGGAAACCGACAGCACCAGGTTCTCCTCAGAGTCCAGCAGCGCCCGCAGCAGGCTCGTCTTTCCCGCCCCCGACGGCGCGCTGACCACGAAGAGCGTGCCGGAGTTCGAACTCTTGCTCATGGATTCGCCATCAAGGAATTTGCCCGCGGAAGATGCGAGGGCGCGGCGGGTTCACTCGACGTTCTGGACCTGTTCACGGATCTGCTCGATGAAAACCTTGAGGTCTACCGACGACCTGGTGGTTTCCGCGTCGCTGGATTTGGATCCGATGGTGTTGGCCTCGCGGTTCAGCTCCTGCATCAGAAAGTCCAGCCGGCGTCCCACCGGCTCGTCGCTTTCAAGCACGCGCCGAACCTCTGAGAGGTGGGCGTCCAGCCGGTCGAGCTCCTCCGTGATGTCCAGCTTCTGCGCCATGTAGAGCATCTCCTGCTCCAAACGTTCCTGATCCGGCTGAGCCTTCAGCTCTTCCAGCCGCAATTCGAGCTTGCGGCGGATCTCGTCCACCACCTGGGGCGCCCGGACCCTGAGTGCGGAAACGATGGCCTCCATGTTCTCGCAGCGCTTCAAGATCATGGCGGTGATCTTCTCTCCCTCCCGGGTGCGCATTTCAATGAGCTCGTTGAGCGCACCGTCGAGCAGCTCCAGCGCGGTGCTCTGGATCGCTTTAAGATCGGGCGCGCTCGCCTCAATGACCCCCGGCCACCGCAGCACTTCCATAGGAGTGACGCCGTTCGTGTTTCCCAGCAGCGGCTGGATCTGTTCGACCGCGCGCACCACCTGCTCCGCCAGCGGCAGGTTCACTGTGAACGCCGTGTCGCGATCACTTGCGTAGCTGATCTTGAACACACAATCGAGCTTCCCCCGGCCAAGCTTTTCGCCGATGCGTTCCCTTACAACGGGCTCCAGGGGACGAAGCTCGTCGGGGAGTCTCGGCGCAATGTCCAGGTAGCGGTTATTGACGGATCTGAGCTCGAGCTGGGCCGATCCCCAGGGCTGCTCCGACTCGGAGCGGGCAAATGCGGTCATGCTGCGAATCATAGTTGTCTCGCCGCGATCATGCGCAAAAGCGCAATGGTATACGTTGCGCCAACCTTGGAAAACGTCGCCGTCGCCTCTGTCACAGGCCATTTTCGTCTGCCGCCCGCATACCGCCGAAGATATAATGCGACGCTTTCGCCACCAGGACAGTCCCATGCGACCCAGCGGCCGCGCTCCCGACGAGCTTCGCCAGATTCGACTGACGCGGCGCTACTCGCGCCACGCCGAGGGCTCGGTGCTGGTGGAGTTCGGAGATACGAGGGTGCTGTGCACCGCCAGCCTGGAAACCAAGGTGCCGGTGTTCCTGCGCGGAAAAGCCCAGGGGTGGGTCACCGCGGAGTACGGCATGCTGCCCCGATCCACCGGCAGCCGCATGTCGCGGGAGGCTGCCCGCGGCCGCCAGGGCGGGCGCACCCTCGAAATTCAGCGCCTCATCGGACGTTCGCTGCGGGCCGTGGTGGACCTGGACGCCCTGGGCGAGCGTACGGTGACCGTGGACTGCGACGTGCTCCAGGCGGACGGCGGCACCCGCGCCGCGGCCATCACCGGGGGCTACCTGGCGCTGGTGGACGCGGTGGAATGCATCGAGAGTGACCCCGAGCGTTTCGGCGAGCCGCCGGCGCGGGATCCCATTCGCGCCCAGGTTGCCGCGGTATCGGTGGGCATTTACCGCGGTCAGCCGGTGCTTGACCTGGACTACGCGGAAGACTCCGAAGCCGAGACCGATATGAACGTGGTGATGACCGGGGGTGGGGCGTTCGTCGAGCTCCAGGGCACCGCCGAGGGGCACGCCTTCCGCCGCACAGAGCTGGACGCGATGCTGGCGCTGGCGCAAAAGGGAATCGACCAGCTGCTCGAAGCGCAGCGCCGATCCTTGAGTTCTGAATGACAATGCGCGCCGCTCCATGAGTGGACCACGACGCATCGTCGTGGCCAGCGCCAATCCGGGAAAGCTGAGAGAACTTTGCGCCCTGCTCGGAGATCTGGGCGCGGATCTGGTTCCGCAATCGGCGCTCTCGTGCCCGCAGGCCGTGGAGTCGGGAGACAGCTTCGACGCCAACGCCCTGATCAAGGCGCGCAACGCGGCGCGCCACAGCGGGCTCTGCGCTATCGGCGATGATTCCGGGCTCGAAGTCGATGCCCTGGATGGCGCTCCCGGCGTTCGCTCGGCGCGCTACGCCGGTGACGACGCCAGCGATGAGGAAAATATCCAAAAGCTGCTGACCGAGCTTGCCGGCGTCGACGCGAGCGCGCGGACGGCGCGTTTTGTTTGCGTTATCGTTTATGTGGAACACGCGGATGACCCTTCACCTTTGATTTGTCGCGGCGTCTGGGAAGGACGAATACTCGACGCGCCCAGCGGTAACGGAGGATTTGGTTATGATCCGATTTTCTTCGTGCCCTCGGAGGGAAGGTCTGCCGCATCGCTCACACCCGAGCGCAAAAACGCGTTGAGCCACCGTGGACAGGCGCTTCGAATGCTGAAACGTGCGCTGAGTGGCCGCTATGCCTGAGTTCGCGGATTCCATTCCGCTGTCCCTTTACGTTCACGTACCCTGGTGCGTGAAAAAGTGTCCGTACTGCGATTTCAACTCCCACGCGCTTAAAGCCGAGCTGCCTGAGAACACATACGTTGACGCGCTGCTTGCCGATCTGGAAACAGAACGCGCTGCGTTTCAATCGAGAATGATCGAAAGCGTGTTCATCGGCGGCGGCACGCCGAGCCTGCTTTCGCCCGTTGCCGTCGCGCGACTGATCGACGGAATCAGCGATCGCGTCGAGCTGGCGCCCGGTTGTGAAATTACCCTGGAAGCGAACCCGGGCACCGCTGAAGCAGGCCGCTTTTTAGGCTTTCGTCACGCCGGCGTGACCCGGCTTTCCATTGGCGTGCAGAGTTTCAACGATCGGCTGCTGGCGGGCATCGGCCGCATTCATGATGGAGGCGAGGCGCGCGCCGCGGCGGAAATGGCCAAGGCGGCAAAGTTCGAAAGTATCAACCTGGACCTGATGTACGCGCTGCCGGGGCAAACCGTGGCCGAAGCGGTTTCGGATATCGACAGGGCGCTCGATCTGGAGCCGACGCACCTTTCCTACTATCAGCTGACTCTGGAGCCCAATACCTTGTTCTTCAGACGTCCGCCGAAGCTGCCTCCCGACGATGCCGCATGGCAAATGTCGCAGCAGGGCATCGAACGCATGGAGGCGCGGGATTTCTCCCGCTACGAGGTCTCTGCGTTCGCGCGTCGGGGCTTCGAATGCCGCCACAATCTCAACTACTGGCGCTTTGGCGATTACGTAGGCGTAGGCGCCGGTGCCCACGGCAAGCTGACCGAGCCGCGTGCCGGCCGAATTTCGCGCAGTCTCAAGCATCGTCATCCGCGCGCCTATCTCGACGCGGCGCGTGGCCGCAGCTTCGACTTCAAGCGTCAAGTTATTCCAACTGAAATGCTTCCGCTTGAGTTCATGATGAACGCGCTGCGCCTTACCGTCGGTTTCGAGCTCGCGCTCTTTCCCCAATGCAGCGGCGTTTCACTCGGGAAAATTTCCCATGCGCTGGCTGAGGCCGAGTCAAAAGAGCTGATTGAGATTACCAATGGCGTGCTCAAAACAACGCGGCTGGGTTTGCAATTCCTCGACGATCTTTTGCTTTTGTTCGCGCCAAAAACGAATCGGCGTCAACCGCTGAACGTATTGCCATGCGCTCCCACGGGGGACGGACTAATATCTTTAGGAGAACGGTAAATGATGCGCTTCGGTCGATGCGAATACTATTTTCGTTACTTTTTATCAGCGTTACTGCGCTCAGTCTTCCTGCGCAAGCGCGCATGTATCAGTGGGTGGACGCGAAGACCGGAAACGTTCGCCTTTCAGGCGAACCTCCTTCTTGGTATCGCAGCGGCGAGCGTGGACCGCGGGTGCTGGTATTCGAAGACGGTCGCATGGTAGACGACACGGCGATCACTTTGCCTCCCGAGCAGCGCAAGGCGTATCGCGAGGCCGCTTTCCTCGAAATTGATCTCCGCCGCGAGCAAGACGCGGTGAAGAAGCTCGAGCGGGCCGCATTGAGAGAGGCAAGGCGCAGGGAGGAGGCCAACCGACAAATTTTGTCCCAGTCAAACTCGAAGCCGGAATCGGAAGAGAAAAGCCCCGCGCAAAACAAAAACTCTCAGCCCGTGGCGTTGCCGTCGTCGCCGGAGGAATTAGACGACAGCATGGTGAATCAGCTCAAAGCGCTAATTTCTAACTGGGATCGGCAGAACGGCGCCGAGCAAAAACCCTGATTGGATCGTCCGGGAATACGGCGCGGCTCAAGCGCCGCTGATAGGGTCGGCCCGGCTTCAGCCGGTGCCTTTCAAGAATTCAAAAAATTTGTCGAGCACCGATTTGTGTCGGTCCTCGAGGATCGCCTGCAGATTGAGCAGTGACGCGTGATCCGGCCGCACCTGCAGGCCGAGCGCGATGTACGCCTGCGCCTTACCGAAGTTACGGTTGGAAAACTCCTGTTCCGCAAGCTCGGTGTAGCGCTCCGCAATGTTGGCAAATCCTTCCTTGGCCGCCTGGTTCTGGGGGTCCAGCGCCAGCAGCCGGCTGAAGTAGTAGTAAGCGTTATCCGCCGGGGGATAGGTCAGACGGTTGTCCTGCATGCTGTTCTCGGCAAGCCAGCTAAGCGCCTTGATCACTTCTTCTTTGCTCAATCCCGGGGTGGTTTCGGTGGCGCCGGTGGAAACCGACTGCGCGTTTATACTCGCCTGGACGTCGAGGGGCTGAGCGATCGCCGTTTCCGTCGGCTGCTGCTTGACGATGCGGCTGGGTTTCAGAGACTCGATGTACACCTGAAGGCTTGCAAACGCAACGACCAGGACGACAAAACACGCGCCCAGTATCGTAAGCCGCCACTTTCGCTTTTCCGATTCCAGGCGATTCTTTTCATCCTGTATCGCCTTCGCTTCCGCCTCCACGGTCGCAGATGGATACATTTTCTGATGAAGCAATTGATGCAGCGCTTCCGCTTCCTCTACGAGCGCCGCCGCGGAGGGCATGCGATCGCCCGGCTCCTTGCACATCATCTTGTTGAGCAGAGGCTGGTACTGCCTCAAGTCTTCAGGAAGATCCGGCACCGGCGACTGGATGTGCTGCATGATGACCTTGATTGCCGTGTCCCCGGGATAAGGGCGCTCGCCGGTCAACATCTCGTAAAACAGAACACCAAGGCTGTATATGTCGGTGCGGCCGTCCACCTGCATGCCTTCGGCCTGCTCGGGGCTCATGTAGAACGGGCTGCCCAGAATGGTTCCGGTGGAGGTCAGCTCGGTATCGATCTGCACTTCTTTTGCGATTCCAAAATCGCTGAGCAGCGCGGTGCCGTCGCGGCGGAAAAGTATGTTCTGCGGTTTGACGTCGCGGTGAACAATTCCGCGCTTGTGAGCGAAATCCAGCGCGCTGCCGATGTTAACCAGAAGCTCGAGCGCTTCCAGAGGATTCATCCCCAAATCGATTCGATTTTTCAGGTCGCCGCCGTTGACGTACTCCATGGAAATCCAGACCAGATCGCCGGTGGTGCCGATATCGAAAATGGTGATGATGTGGGGATGCTGAAGCGCGGCAATAATGCGTCCCTCGTTCATGAATCGCTCGACGAAGGACGTGCTGTTGCCCTTGCTGGTGGGCATGGTCTTGAGACAGACGTCCCGGCTGAGGGATTCCTGGGTCGCAAGATAGACGGTGGCCATGCCGCCGCGACCGATGGTCCTTTTGATCTGGAAGCCGGGGATGTCCATAGGCAATGAGTATAGTCGCCGTTTAAAGGCCGTATTTTTAAAGGATTTGGGCCCGGGAGAGGTCCGCGCCGCCCCTCGCCGGGCGCGTCCCGACCGGGCGAGCGCCGCCCCATAAGTGCTTCAGCATGAAACCCGGTGCCTTCCCATTAACCGGTCGCGTCCCCGGGGGGATATCGGCCTGAAGCCGCAAATCTGAACCGCGCGGGGCCCGTCCCCGGCTTCCGGGCGTTGCCGGGGTTCTCGCGGCTGCGTCCATCGGGGCTTAGCCCGGACGAAAAAAGGCCCCCGACGGGGGCCTTTGATTTGGCTGGGGGACCAGGATTCGAACCTGGGCTGGCGGAGTCAGAGTCCGCAGTCCTAC
>JBFIYQ010000019.1:0-14144 GCA_041605275.1 Gammaproteobacteria bacterium | reverse complement strand
TAAGCATGCCGCCAGCGTTCAATCTGAGCCAGGATCAAACTCTTCAGTTTAAGTTTGATTGGTCACCTTACGGCGACCAGAACTTGACTCGACAGAATTTACTCGCTTGACACGAGCACTTTCCGCCGATGATCTCCGATGTGGATCTGTCACCGACGCAAGCGCCCACACAAATTGCCTGACCGAATTGTTAAAGAGCGAACCCGGGCCTCCCACGACCCAGGGGAAGAGCGAGAATTATACGCCTTAGGCCCCGGCAATCAAGACAATTCGCGAACATTTTGCCGGCGACGCGGCCTGCGGCGGAGCCACCCGTCGGGGCCGAGCGGACCCGCCGGCAAACCGCGCGCCGGGGTCAGACCAGGCGCACCCGGGCGAAGCGGCGCTTGCCCACCTGGTAGACGTGCCTGGATCCTGCCCGAAGCTCGAGGCCGGTGTCCTCGACCCGCTCGCCGTCCACGCGCACCGCGCCCTGTCGGATCATCCTCAGCGCCTCCGAGGTGCTCTTGGTGAGGCCGGCGTCACGCAGCAGGTTGGCCAGCGGCAGCGCCCCGCTGGCGGCTTGAAGCTCCACTTCGGCAATATCCGTTGGCATCTCGCCCCGCCGGAAACGGCGCTCGAACTCGTCCAGGGCGTCGTTTGCCGCGCCGGGGCTGTGAAAGCGGGCGACGATCTCCGTGGCCAGGGACACCTTGAAGTCCCTCGGGTTGACCGTGCCTGCTGCCGCGCTCTTTCTCATGGCGCCGATGTCCCCGGCGGATTTCTCCAGGGACAGTAGCTCGAAGTAACGCCACATGAGGTCGTCGGAAATCGACATCAGCTTACCGAACATCTCCCGCGGCGGTTCGGTGATGCCGATGTAATTGTCCAGCGACTTGGACATCTTCTGCACCCCGTCCAGTCCCTCGAGAATCGGCATGGTGATGACCACCTGGGGCGCCTGGCCGTACTGCTCCTGAAGTTGCCGTCCGACCAGCATGTTAAATTTCTGGTCGGTGCCACCAAGCTCTACGTCCGCTTTCATCGCGACCGAGTCGTATCCCTGCACCAGCGGGTAGAGGAATTCGTGAATGGCAATTGGCTGACCGGACTTGTAACGGGTGGCGAAATCGTCGCGTTCCAGCATCCGGGCAACCGTGTGGCGGCCGGCAAGGCCAATGAGATCGGCGGCGTTCATTTCCTGCATCCAGCTGGAGTTGAAACAGATCTCCGTCTTGTCCTCGTCCAGGATCTTGAAGATTTGCTCGCGGTACGTGGCCGCGTTCCTTTCCACGTCCTCCCGCGTCAGCGGCTTTCGGGTGACGTTCTTTCCCGTGGGATCGCCAATCATTCCGGTGAAATCCCCGATCAGGAACATCACGTGATGCCCCAGATCCTGAAACTGGCGCATCTTATTAATGAGTACTGTGTGCCCGAGATGAAGATCCGGCGCGGTGGGATCGAAGCCCGCCTTGACCCTGAGCGGCCGACCGCGACGCAGCTTTTCGACGAGATCCTTTTCCACGAGGATTTCGTCAACGCCCCTGCGAATTTCCTTCAAAGGATCCATGCTTCTGAATCGTTACGCTTGCAGTTGCGCGGTCAACTGCGGCCGGCGGCAGAGATTAGCACAGCCGGTAAGGCCGGCTCACTGCGTTGGCGTCGTTGACCTCCCGATTGCCAAAAGGTATGTTGAGCGCGCCGTTGAAGGCTGGCAATTCAAACAATTACGACTACATTATAAGAATTTATTGAATCCTGCATCGGGGGGGATTTAGCCATCATCGACTATCACGTTGAGCGCGTTCACGCGCCGACTCGCCGCCGCCTCCGCTGGCCCGCACTGGCAATCGTCGTATTTGGCGGCGTTGCGCTGCTGGCGCTTGCCCCGCAATCGGAGGGGACCTCCACCGAAACCGTGACGCTTCCCCTCGCGTTGCCGGTGCCCGCGGCGGTGCAAACCCCCGATGCAAACCCCGCCGACGTCAGAAAAAATGTGACCCCGATCACAAATTCGCCCGCCATCGCGAGCATATTGGATGAGACGATCTCCCCGACTGCGATCGAGCCGGGCGAAGAAGCGGACGAAGCGGAAGCGGCAGACGAGGTTGAGGTCGTCACCTACGC
Source organism: Gammaproteobacteria bacterium (assembly GCA_041605275.1). Classification (GTDB taxonomy): domain Bacteria; phylum Pseudomonadota; class Gammaproteobacteria; order HK1; family HK1; genus CAMYJH01. The sequence goes on along the minus strand of JBFIYQ010000019.1, from coordinate 12,038 downwards.
CACCGAATCGGCCAGGATTGGTAACGGCGACTCCCTTTATTACATATTCAAGAGGCAAAAGCTCGATCCGAGCGAACTCATGCTTTTGCTTAAAGCCAAGCCCCACGGACGCCGGCTCGAGCGTCTGATGCCCGGACAGGTACTCGAATTCACCCTGGACGAAACCCGCTCTCTGGTAGCGCTGGACCTCAAGCTCGATCGGACCCGGACGCTTAAATTTTTCCGCAACGGGACGGGCTTCAATAGCGAGCTCGTCGAAGTGCCGCTGGAGCGCCGCATCGCCCACGCAGCGGGGCAGATCGAAGACTCGCTGTTTCTCGCGGCTCAGCGCGCCGGACTTTCGAACAAAGTGATCATGGAGCTGGTGGAGATTTACGGCTGGGATATCGACTTTGCCCTCGACATTCGCCGGGGTGACAGCTTTCTGGTGGTTTTCGAGGAGTTGTTCAAGGACGGAGAAAAGGTTGCTGACGGCAACATACTGGCGGCGGAATTCTTCAACAGGAAAGAGCGCTACCGAGCGGTCCGGTACGTCAACCCTGAGGGACGGGCGTCATACTACACGCCGGACGGCACCAGTATGCGCAAGGCGTTCCTGCGCACTCCGGTCAAATTTGGTCGCGTAAGCTCGCGCTTCAACCTGAGACGCCGGCACCCGATCCTGCACAGAATTCGGGCGCACCGCGGCGTCGACTACGCCGCCGCTTCAGGCACTCCCGTTCGAGCTACCGGCGACGGCAAGATCATATTTGTCGGCCGAAAGGGAGGATACGGTCGAACCGTGATCCTGCGCCACGGTTCCACTTACACCACGCTCTACGCGCACCTTCGCAGATACGCAAAGGGGGTTCGCTCCGGGAAGCGAGTGCAGCAGGGCCAGGTCATTGGCTACGTCGGCCGCTCCGGACTGGCCACCGGCCCGCATCTTCATTACGAATTCCGCGTTCGCGGAAAACATCGTAACCCGCTTACCGTCAGGCTGCCCAAAGCCGCACCTGTACCCGAAAAGCTGAAAGCCGATTTCGAGCTGAAAACGCGGGACCTGGTGGCGCAGCTCGACGTCCTCTCCAAGACCCGGATCGCGCTCTCCGACTGAAGACGCCGATGCGGCCTGTGTAGCCTCGGGCTCTGCGGGTTACCATTCTTTTCATATTTGCCTCGGGCAGGGCGAATGTCTTTGTATATCGGGCTCATATCAGGCACCAGCATGGACGCCGTGGATGCCGTGCTGGTATCACACGATTCCGTACCTCCCAAACTGGTCTCGACCCACGCGCACCCGATACCGGATGCCTTGAGCGCCCGCCTGCACTCCATAGCCGACAACGGCTTGCCCAGTGGACCGGAGGTCTGGCATCTGGATGTCGAGCTCGGCGCGTTGTTCGCCGATGCCGTGGCGCAGCTCCTAGTCCGTGCGGAGGTCGCGGCGGATACGATAGCCGCGATTGGCAGCCACGGTCAGACCGTCTATCACGGTCCCAACGAGGAACCGCCGGTGACCGTTCAACTCGGCGATCCCAACGTCATTGCCGAACGCACGGGAATTACCACGGTGGCGGATTTCCGCCGGCGCGACATGGCGGCCGGCGGTCAGGGCGCGCCTCTGGTGCCTGCCTTCCATCGTGCGGTTCTTCAGAAATCAGGCAGCCCGCGGGCGATCGTCAATATCGGGGGCATCGCCAACGTCACCGTGCTTCCGGGCAATGTCGGGGCGAAGGTGCTGGGATTCGACACCGGCCCCGGTAACACCCTCATGGATCTCTGGTGTCGGCGCCACCTGGGCGCGCCTATGGACAAGGACGGTGCATGGGCCAGGAGCGGAAAGCCGATTCCGGGGCTCATGGAGGCGCTGCTCAAGGATCCCTACTTTCAAGCAGCCCCGCCAAAGAGCACCGGCAGGGAATACTTTAATCTCCAGTGGCTCGATTCAGCACTGGAATATACGTTGCCGCAGCCCGTCGACCCCGAGGATATACAACGCACGCTGTGCGAGCTCACGGCGAAGACCATTGTGGACGCGATTCGAACTCACGCGGCCGACACCGGCGAAATCTTTGTCTGTGGGGGCGGCGCGCTTAATCCGACTCTGATGAAGGGGCTTGCGGCGTTCGCGGGCGGCATCCGCGTCGACAGCACGGCGGCCGCAGGTTATGACCCGAACTGGGTGGAAGCTATCGCGTTTTCCTGGTTCGCCAAACAGACTCTGGAGGGTAATCCGTCGAACCTCCCTTCCGTGACCGGGGCCCGACATCCGGTGATCTTGGGCGGAATCTTCAAGGCCTGATCACAGTCCGCTGCATCCTCAGCCAGGCGCTTGCGACGCCAGCTCATCGATGCCGTTCAGCGCGCGGATTCTGCTTCGCGCCGCGTCCAAATCGCGCCCGTTTCATCGCCGCCGAGGATTGTTAACAAAAGGTTACAAATAATTACCGGAGCCTCACAAGGCGCTTCCGGCGAGCTGCTAAGTTTTGTTGAGAGAGGGCGCTCGCCTCCCGCAAAGACGCGCGGAGACAACCGAAAAGACCCTCAATAAGAAATTCGGGAGGCTCGCCGAGATGTCCGTCAAACGGCTATTGATCGTTGACGATGATCCACGTGTTTGCAGGATCATTGAGCGAATAGCCGAGAGCTCGGATTTTGACGTTTTCTCCCTCGACCAATCCAACCGCTTCGAAGCCGCCTTCGAATACTTTCAGCCCGACGTAATCCTCCTCGATCTTTGCATGGATCAAACGGACGGCGTCGAGATCCTTCGATTCCTATCGAAAAACGGCACCCGCGCCCGTGTCGTGCTGATGAGCGGGGTGGAGGAGCGCCTGCTGTCGACCACAACCGACCTCGGCCGCTCCATGGGACTTGTGATGGAGGCGCCACTGCGCAAACCCGTCAATCAGAAGCAGCTCCAGGAGCGTCTGGGGGAAATGCTGGAGAATTCCACCTCCGAGAGCGATGGCCAGCGCGAGCCCATCACCGCCAAGAGAATCGCCAATGCGATTCATGGAGACGAGCTCCTCATTCACTATCAGCCCATCGTCGAGCTGCGGTCGAACTGCCTCATTGCCGCCGAGGCGCTGGCGCGCTGGAATCATCCCGAAGAGGGACTGATTCCGCCAGAACGCCTTATCTCGATCGCTGAGGACCATGGCCTCATCGAGTCACTGACTTCAAAACTTCTGGTCACCGCGATCGAATCGGCGGCCCAGTGGAAGGTCCAGCTCCCAAATCTCAGCTTGTGCGTGAATATCTCGCCACAGCTTCTCAAGGAGCTTCAGTTTCCGGATCAGATACAGGAGCTGCTGCGCCTTTACGATTTTCCTGCCGAAAAGCTTGTGCTCGAGGTCATGGGAGGACACCCCGGCGATCATCTGACCAGCGCAATCGACGTCCTTACCCGCCTTCGCCTTAAGGGCGTGCGGCTCGCCTATGACAACTTCGGGGTGCACTCCTCCACCCTGGAGCACGCTTCCAAGCTTCCCTACGACATTCTAAAGCTGGATCGGTCTTTCGTTTCCGACGTCACCCAGAACTCCAGCACCGTCGCCGCTGCACGATCCATCGTCGAGCTTGCCACCAGCATGAACTGCGAGCTGGTGGCCGTGGGGATCGAGAACGCGGCCACCAGAAACCGGCTTTCAAAGCTCGGCTGCCAGCTCGGCCAGGGCTTTCATATTGCGCCACCCATGTGCGCCGAAGACTTCTCGCGCTGGGCGGTCCAGTGGGAAGAGGAGGCAACATCGAAGCGGAAGCGGCTGCGCTCGGATGATTCAAGCGCCGGCGGTGGTTTACAGAATGCGTTACCGGAAGGTTACTCACTGCACTGGTATGAGATCGAATCCATTCTCGGGTCGGGTGGATTCGGAATCACGTACCTGGCGCGCGACACCAATCTGAACAGGCTGGTGGCGATCAAGGAATACTTTCCCAAGGAGATGGCGACGCGGGAGGAGGACAGCCGCGTCAATCCGATTTGCGACGACAGCGCGGTCGATTTTACTAACGGTCTCGATAGATTCATTTCCGAGGCGCGAACGGTTGCCCGCTGCCAGCATCCGAACATCGTGAGCGTTTACAGCGTCTTCGAAGCCAACGGCACCGCCTATATGGTGATGGAATATCAGCGAGGCCAGTCGCTTTCAAGGGCAATGCGCTCTGGTCTGATCAGAAGCGAGAGCGACTTACTTGCGCTGATTCGGCCCTTGCTGGACGGCCTCATGTTCATGCACGACGCCGGCTTCATCCACCGGGATATCAAACCCGACAACATTTTTATCCGCGAGGACGGGGTACCGATGCTGCTGGATTTCGGCGCGGCGCGGCAGTCCGTGGGCTTCGGCACCCAGCGGATGACCACGATGCTGACGCCGAGCTATGCCCCCATTGAGCAATACAACACCAGCGGGAGAGCGGAAAAACAGGGGCCCTGGACCGATATCTATTCCTTTGGCGCCACGCTGTACCGCCTGATCGCGGGTCGCGGTCCGATCGACGCGGTGTCCCGGGCAAACTCGCTTCTCGAAAGCGGCAAAGACGCCTACGTATCAATTAAGGACACCAAGCCCAACGGATACTCCCACTCCCTGCTCACCGCCATCGATCACGCGCTTGCGTATCGCCCCTCCGATCGCCCGCAAACCGTAAAGGAGTGGCTCGCACTCTATCCAGAGGGCCCGCGGGCGGCCTCCGACAGGTCCACGCGCTCCGCTTCAGCAACGCATGGAAACGGCGACAAATCAGAGGAGGGAAAAGTCGGTCCAAACGGTTCATCGTCCGCGGTCGCCGACGACCGCGACCAGCAGGCGCATACGAAAGAGTCGGACGAGCAGTCTACCGTCCCCCAGGCCGGCTCGCCGTTGACCCCACATTTTCGGGCCGCCCGTTGAATGGAGCGGAAGGCACTAGAGCGTTGAATTTTCGACCAAAGCGGAGGTGAACCAAGAAACCCAAGCACAAGTAAATCAAAGTGATTCAGTCAGAACAGCAGCCCAGGCCCGTTTCGATCAGGCAGTCGCCGGAGAAACGGATTACGAAATACAAAACGCCTGAGGTTGTGAACGCCTCTTAGAGGTTCTTCAAGGTACGCAACCCGCACTCTTAAGGGGAGTTGCAAAGGGCACGCACCATGACTTATGTGCAGAACTCAAAAGGCAGACAATCGACTCTGCCGCCGAAGCTGAAAAAATCCCGTCCGGCTGGGCCGAAAGGCGCCATCCTGCTCGTCGAGGACAACCCCATGAATCAGCGCGTGGCGCGATACGTGCTGAAGATACTCGGCTACGAGGTGCACGTTGCCGTGAACGGAATCGAGGCGGTAGACATGTTCAAGACTCGAACCTACGACCTCGTGCTGATGGATTGTCACATGCCGGTGATGGACGGATACGAGGCGACCCGCCAGATTCGGGAATGGGAGGCGAAGACCTCGTGGCGCCGGGAGGTGCCGATTATTGCGGTAACCGCCGACGTTCTGACATCCAGCTATGAACTTTGCTTTGAAGTGGGAATGAACGACTTCCTGCCCAAGCCGTATGAGGCCGGCGATTTGAGGAGGATCCTCAACCAGTGGCTTCCCTCCCATAGCGAAGGTGGTCCGTCTCCATGAGCGTCAAGCCGGCCGGGCTGCGCCTTCACTCGGCTAAGCCAGGTGCACCGGCCGGCGAACCGATTTTCAGCGCCGCAAAAGAACGGCGACATCGCGCTCTTATTCGCGGAAGCGCTTCAGCACCAATCCCGCGTTATGTCCACCGAACGCAAATGACTGGGTCAACGCCGCAGAAATATCCTGTGGCTCAACGCTGCGCACGAAGTTGAGATCCGAGATCGGGCTTTCCAGGTTGCGACAGCCGTGGGTGGTCTGATTTTTGAGGCTGAGCGCGGTAACCGCGGCCTCGATCGCCCCGCTCGCCCCGATGGTGTGACCGATCAGGGACTTGGTCGAGTTGACTAAAACGCGGTGAGCAAAAACTCGCTCGATAACGCCCGATTCCGTCGGGTCATTCGACTTCGTGCCGGTACCGTGGGCGTTTACGTATTGAATATCTCCAGGCCCGAGCCCCGCATCGCCCAGAGCCACGCGTATCATACGCTCGATTTCGATTCCATCCGGGTCGATTTGCATCATGCTGTGAGCGTCGAACGATTCGCCGTAGCCCGCGATTTCAGCGAGCACGGTTGCACCTCTTCCGATCGCCCGGTCCCATTCCTCCAGTAAGAATACCGCCGTCCCGCCCTGGCTGAACAAGAAGCCCGACCGACTTTCATCGAAAGGCCGATTTGCGCGATCGGGGTCGGCGCAGTCCCGAACCAGCGCGCCGGCGATATCGAAGCCGAGAAATATGCCGCCGTAGGGGTCATCCAAATATTCGCTGCCCCCGGCCAGAGCGATGTCTATCTCTCCGGACCGGATTGCCCTGAAAGCATTTCCGATTGCAACCGTGCCCGACGCGCAGGCGATAGCGTAGGTCAGGTTGGGACCGGTAAACGTGAACTTGAGACCCAGCAAGGAAGATACGGCGTTGGGCATCAGCATGGAGACCACGAAGGGATTGAAGCGGGGCCCGATGACAAAATTCTGGATTATTGATTCGAGCGCCTCGACGCGGTGATCACCGGCATCCAGCGAATCTTTGATTTCGCTCAGCTCTTGCTTCCGACGAGCCAGGACCTGGTGGGAATGGTTGGCGAGGAAACTGGTGGCGCCGCCCACGCCGGTCCCCATGTAGACGCCGGCGCGCGAGGGCTCGACGCCTACAACAAAGGAGGTGCGCGCGCGCTTATTCTTCTCTTCAGCGCAAAGTCCGGATGCCGAGATTGCCTCCCTCGACGCGTGGACAGCCATGAGCGAAACGAGATCGTTCTGTCCCAGCTCGACGCGTGAGGCGCCCAACGAAACGGCGTCGAGTTGGGGCAGAGGCGACCACAGCGTGGAATGATAGTCGGCGAAATCGCGCCACTTCTCGGGAATGGGTTCGACTACGGTCCGCCCCTCCAGGCAACCTGACCAGAACTCTGCGGTGGTCAGTCCCAGCGAAGTGACGACGCCGATGCCGGTGACGGCGACTCGCCTGGACACGTCAGCTTTCCGGCTGTTCCGCGGCTATACGGCCGTTGATGTAATCGATGATGTTGCGCACGGTGGAGATGTTTTCGACCTGGTCTTCGGGAATGGAGCCGCCGAACTCGTCCTCCAAAGTCATGAAAAGAGTGAGGAGATCCAGAGAATCCGCATTTAAATCTTCTCTGAGGTCTAAATCCAGGCTGGGCGGCTGGTCAAGGGACAGCACTTCGCTGACGATCGATAAGACGCGCTCTGTTACTTCCTGTGGTGACAACGCCTGGCTCAACTGATTCTCCCGGATTACCCGAATCTGCTTCCTTTTTGGCGCCGGGGATCTTGCCGGCTTAAAACGTAATCTATTGATAAATAAAGTAATTTATCCAAACGCCGGGCGTCCGGTCGCGACAAGCCCCGATACCTCGCCTGCCCGTAATTGACCTCGCTCGGAAAGCCCGCGGAGCACTTTCAAGGAAAAGCTCAAGCCGCGCTGAACGGCGGCTGATCAGGCTAGACCTCTTTTCGATGCCGCTTGAAGCTGCTCTCGCTTTGAATCTTCTCGTTGTCCGCTTGTTCGACTCCGCTAACGCAGTCGTCGATCATTTTGAGCAACCCGGTCGGCTCGAACGGTTTGCTCAGATAAGCCGCGCCCACAGATTTGCATTCGTTGATGGCGTGCGTCGTTGCGCTCGCCGTGAGCAAAATGAACGGCATCCGGGAACGTTCCGGATGCGCCATTCTGTACACCTGCACAACCTCCGTGCCGCTGTACTCCGGCATCTGCATGTCCAGAATCGCGATATCGAACTCATCTTCATCCAGGCGATCGAGCGCTTCCCGGCCGTCGGATACCAGAGTAAAGCCGTGTCCGTTCTTTTCCAGAATTCGGCCGACCAGCTTCCGGTTGGCCGGATGGTCGTCCGCAACCAAAATGTTGAGGCCGCCGGCGACCATTTCCTGAGGCTCGTCCTGGCCGCGGGCAAAATGATCAACGAGCCGGGTGACCCGGTCATCCGCCCTGGCTTTGGCCGGGCCCACCACCGCGTGCAGCGCATTGAACAATAGCCTCTTGTCCACGGGGCTGCGAAGCACCGTGGTATATCCCGCCTGCCGCAGGCGGGACGCCTGCGATGTTGAGGATTTTCCAACGTAGACAAGGCTCAGCTGGGGAAGCGCTTCGTGCCGAACCCGGCTGGCAAATTCCACGGAATCGAGACCCAGGGAGCCTTCCTCTACCAGCAGAACCCTGTACTCGCGCCGCGCGCGCGCCGCCGACAGCAGTTTTGCGATTCCGTCGGACCCATCTTCGGCCACGTCGAAGGTCTCCACCCACTCGTTCACCAGTCGACAAATCTCTGCGCCGCGCGGTCTGTCCACCGCGGCGACCACCAGGAGCGCGCTATGCGGCACCTCAAGCTCCGGCGCCGCGGGGCTGTCCATTATCGGCTGCAGTTCGATAGGTAAGGTAAACCAGAAGCGGCTGCCGCGACCCGAACCGCTCTGCACGCCGATTTCGCCGCCCATGAGCTCCACCAGGCGCTTACTGATGGTGGTCCCGAGCCCCGTACCGCCGTGACGCCGGGTCGTGGACTGGTCGGCCTGGGAAAAGCTCTCGAATATTTTTTCCTGGAACTCCGGCGAAATACCCGCCCCCGTATCGATAACCTCGAATCGGAGCTGGACGTTAGCGTGCCGCTCTTCCAGCAGCACCACCCGCACCTCGACGCCACCCCGTTCGGTGAACTTGATCGCGTTACCGATGAGGTTGATGAGCACCTGTCGTAGATGCTGCTGGTCCGCCCGCACCAGCGCGGGCACCGCGGGATCGACGAAGGTATTGAAGTAGAGATTCTTCTCGTAGGCTTGTGGGGCCAGCATTTTGCAGGTGCTGGTGATGAGAAAATGCAGATCGAAGTCGGTTCGCTCTATGACAACTTTGCCGGCCTCAATTTTCGAAATATCCAGAACGTCGTTGACCAAAGACAGCAGGGTTCTCGCGCAGGCGTGGATGGTCCCGACGATATCGCGCTGCTCGCGGTCGAGCCGGGTATCGACCAGCAGCGCGCTCATCCCGATGACGCCGTTCAGCGGGGTGCGAATCTCGTGGCTCATGTTGGCCAGAAACGTGCTCTTGGCTTCGTTGGCACGCTCGGCGTGCTCGATGGCTTCGTTCAGCCTCCGAATCAAGGCTGCGACGTAAAGCGGGAGGATGACCAGGGAAATTAGGATTCCACTTCCCATCACGGTGTTCTGTTGCCAGTACGGGCTCGCGATCATGACCGCCGCGAATCCCAGCGTACTCAGCGCCATGGCGCTGTAGATATATCGGGTGCCGAAGCGGAAACCGTTTCCGAAGGTGACCCACAGGTAAATCATGAACATCGGAGCGGTGAGGGCACCGCCGCTGTACATGGCGTAGGACACGAAACCCATGTCGCTCAGCATGCCCGCGTGGCGGCGAACGTCGCTTTTTCCCGGGAAGGCGATGATGGCGGCAAGAATCGCCAAGGCCGAAAGTAAACACCCCGCAGCGGCGAATCGGTCCATAACCACGTTTGCGTTGGACCCTTCAAGTTCGAACACCCCCATCCAGTGGAGGTAAGCGAGGACGAGCGCGGTAATGCACAAGCGCAGAATGGCTTGCTCGGACTCGGTGTCGGGGCAGCTTCTGAGCCGGGCGCGGACGGTCTTAAGCAAGATAACCGCCTCGGAAATGATGGATAAGCTCTGCTGCACCAGTTCTCGCCTCAAGGCATAGCGCAGGGCCGCTGAAGGAAAGGCAGTTGTCCCCGCTCAGAATGCCGCGACTTCGGAACGGATACTCTATAAAACAACAAAATACATTATGGTTCATTTTTGTAACGATTTGTAACTGACCCATTGCGCCAGAATTCGTTCGGCTTTGCCGTAAGCCAAGTCATGCAATCCGAGAGAACTGCGCCAGATCCGCTAGAGAACGGTTTTTCCCCCACCCAACCAAATAAGCATCGAACCAAATTCGGCTAATTTCAAGTTAATCAAATGTAACCGTTGCTCGGTGCCCGGAGTCCCGGCGATTACAAAGGGCCCGAATGACGTTCAAATTTACCGTGTCGCGGACCGCGAGGGAGGCGCCGGCGCTCCAGCCTAAACGACCATCTCGAGGCGTCGGGTTGGCACGCGCTCAGGGCGGGGAGTAAGAAACGAGGCTCCAAATTAGACCCGGGCGATGAGTCTTCGGCACGACACAAGGCAAGAGACGGGAAGCTGGGTCACCGCCCAACCGTCATTGCGACACAGGCGCGGGCGCACCCCGGTGCGCCGCGGCGACCCGGCCACTAATCATGGCAATCAGTCGGCCCGGGGCGGCGCGAAATCCGGGTCAGTCACCGGGATTTTGAAACTACCAATTCTGGAGCGGGTCGGGATTCACGCTCGGGCCCGGTCCATCGGGCCCGCTATCGTTTTCGCCCTCCGCTATAAGGTCTGCAGCCGTGCCTGGGCTCGAAGCAGGTAGGCCATGGTTTGCTCGTCCTTGGGCGTCAGCGAGAGCGCCGCGTCCAGCCAGACGTCGACGACTCGGCGCAACGCTTCCCGATCCAGCGCGGGGGTGGAGGCGCGGATGGCGCGTCGTAAAGCCTGGCGCCCGTGGAAATGCCGGTCATGGCTTCTGATGTAGTCCCGTACCGCATCTTCCCCCCGACCCTCATCGGCGAGCACGTCGACGAGCCCCATGTCGTAGAGCTCTTCCGCTGAATAGGTGCGGCCGCTTTCGATGAATCGCTCCGCCTGCACCGGGGTGAGTCGTCGGGTGAGCAGGTGGTAGGCGCCCATGCCGGGGAACAGGTTGAACAGGATCTCCGGCAGGCCCATTTTGCACTGCCGCTCCGCCACCACCACGTTAGCGGCCAGCGCCGCCTCGAACCCGCCGCCCATGGCCTGGCCCTGAACCAGCGATATGGTGGTAATGGGCAGCTCGTAGTTAGTCGCATTCGTGTGCACGATGTCGACACACTCCATTGCGTATCGCCGCAGCGTGCTGCGGTCCTTGGTCGCGATGCAGCGGCGAAACAGGGCCAGGTCGCCGCCCAGGCTGAAGACACCAGGAATGCGTGAGGCGAAGACCTGGTAGCGCAGCCGGTTGGAAACGCCGTTGGCGAGCTCCTGCCTCACCCGCGCGCTCACTTCCCGTTGGCCTTTTCTCAAGTCGGCCACCAGCTCCGAGGTGAACTTGGGGGGACAGGAAGGTTTGAGGTAAGCCCAAAGGACGCCGTATTCCTCCTCGAAGACGCTCTCGTAGAGCCGCTCCTCCAGTTCCGAGAAATTCTCGTGGGCGGATGCTCCGTGCGACGAATTCATTGCGCTCTGTCCTAGACCCGAGCTCAGCTTCGCGTTGGGGAAAGCGTCCCGAGTGTGGGCTGCCGTCACGTCGTTTGTCATTTTGGCCCCTCCTGCCGGTTCGTTGACCGGTCCATCGCCAATTTCTAACTGGCGCGCATGGAACCCCTATCCGGCAATCCATCCCCGGACGCCCGCGCGCCTGAATCGCGTTTCCTTCGCGTGCCTTCCGTTCTCTCGAACGGCTTTTCTTATTTCGCTGCCTGAAGCCAGGCCCGACTTGGACCCTATTGGGCCGGGGCCCGACTACAGGCTCTGCACAAACGGTAAGGGGGACCTAAAAAAGCTCAGACTGGGTAACCGACGCGGTCAGCGCGACGGCAGCCGGCCTGCCCGCCGTCAGGCGAATTGAGCTCCCACCGGTCGATTCCTCGACCCTCTCCCCGTCCACAGGCGATTCAACGCCGTGGTGTGTTTTTCGAATGCCTCGGGACGCCAGACGGAAACGCCCGCGGCGTCGGACAAGGTGACGATTTCCATATTGCGTTCGGGAAGCCATCCCATGGACCTGATCTGCTCCGGGATCTGAATTCGCAGACCGCCCTTGCCGTAGCTGGTCGGTCGGCCCACGGAAGCAATCAGAGCCGCCATGTGGAGCTTCTCCGGATCG
>JBFIYQ010000018.1:0-14326 GCA_041605275.1 Gammaproteobacteria bacterium | reverse complement strand
CGAAGTCGGAGACTTCATGCGGCCGCCACCCGGGCCGCCGCCGCGGGCTTCGACCGGCTCAGTTCAAGTCATAGCCCAGTGGTGGAGCCGATTCGGCACTTCCTGGCTGCAGCGGCACGGGAGATGCGCGCGCTACGATCCCTGTGACTACCATCCCTGCAAGGATGCGCAGGGCCGGACCATGGGGCGTTTCGGTCCCGTGGACTACACCTGGGAGTGGAATCACGAGAATGCGGAACGGGTGGATCGCGAGGTGATCTGCGGCGCGGGGCAGGCGGCATATACCAGATCCGTAAGGGACGAGCCGGAGACCGGCCTCACCGTAGATTACCCCATGCCCTACCAGGCCAAGCGGCACCCGGTGCTCGGCTGGTACCGGGACGACGACCCCATCGTTCTCGACTGGATCAGCTATTGGCTGATGGCCTACGGCGTTGATGCCGTGCTCATCAACAGTCAAGCCCCCCCGAAGCGTCCGCATTGGGTGAAGGCGTTGTTCGGAGATGTGCCGAATTTTTTGAGCATCGATTTTGCAAAGTGGATGCCCTGGCAACTCCCGGGCGGCACCGTGCCGGCGTACTCCGACTGCCCCTGGAGCACGGTCACCGCGCCCGGCCAGCGCGGCTGCTACGCCGATGCGCTGTTGAGCGAATGGAAAGCGCAGCTCGACGAGACCTACTTCGATCCGCGGCATGCCCGCCATGTCTTCACGCTGAGCAAGCGCGACGCCCGCGGCGTGGAGAAAAGGTATCCGCTGGTGGCGGTATGGAAAGGCGATGAGATGCGCCGGAATATGGCCAGCGTCCGCCATGAGTGCCGTGCCGGTGAGCGCTCGCCATGGAATAACGGAATGTGCCTGCGGGCCTGCGCCGCCGGCGATGATGGTTTCGGTCGCTGCGGGCTGCATGAGACCCGCTACTTTTTCCGCAAGGTTGCCGATCTGTTCCGCGACAAAGGCTACGATGGTGTGGCGATCGCGGTGCAGAACCTGCGTCCCAGGAACCACCCGGGGCTCGAGCACTATCCGTGGACAGAGCTCGAGAACGATGCGGGCGTGCTTTATATTGACGGCCTGTATATGGGCACGGAGTACAACGTCATCGACAAGGCGCGGGCGCCGATGGACAGCTACGATGCGTTCCGCAGCTTCGCGGTCGAGCAGTACGACCAGATCGTTCGCGCCCATTCATTGATCACGGTTCCCACCGACCTGGACAAGCGCCAGCCCCACCCGTCGTCGAACAAGGCGATTACAGGCTCGACGCCGCAAGGCTTCTGGTGCTGGCTGGATGCGGTCGCCCATCAGTTGGTGATGCAAAAGCGGGCGCGAGCGCCGCTGCCCTGGGATCGTCCCGCCGTCGCGGTGTACAACGTCAGTGAGTGGATCGAGGCCGGCGCCAGCCTTCAGCCCAACGCCGCGAACGGCTTTGCCTATCTGGAGGCGGTGGCGAGACTCAAGCAGAAGTATCCTTCGGACCTGGAAAAGCTTCCCGGTGTGGATCCCGCCTGCACAGACGGGGCGTGGCGGGCCTCCACGGACTGGCGGGCAACCCACGGATGGCCGTGGCGATATCGATACCAGATCGGTTCGCAGCGTTTCGAGGACATGATCCACGAGAAAAAGTCCGGGCGCTGGAAAAGGCCGGGGAAAGATCCCGATCCTTTGATCACCGACGGCCCCGTTCTGCATCCCTCTGCGAGATATTCCGTGGCGCTGCAATGGACGGCTCCCCATACGGGGACGGTTCGCGTCCGAGGCGCCGCCCGGGACCGAAATGGCGCCTGCGGCGACGGAGTAGAGGTGAAAATTCTAAAAGCCGGCCCCGGTCGGTGGAAGGACGTGTTCAGCGCCGTGATACCCAACGGCCACGAGGCCGAAGCGGTCCACGATCACACTTTGATGATGGAGGCCGGCTCTAGCCTTTATTTCGTCGTCGACGCGGGGATGAGAAAAGATGGCCGCTGCGACGCCACCTTCTGGGACCCGGAGATCCGCTACCAGCGATCGCCCTGAGAACCAGGATACCTGAACCCGGCGACATCCTCCGCCTGCCCGACAGGCAAGCGGCCGACCCGTACCCGCTCAGTGGCCTCTTTCGCTGTTGGCCCCCGATCGGGTCCGTCTCACCGCCGTCACCTTGATCTCCACCAGGTTGCCGGGCGCGAGATCCGTGCCCACGCAGGCGCGGCACGGCCAGCCGTCGTCGGGGATCCAGTCGCACCACACCGCGTCCATCTCGGCTTTGGTCGCCATGTCGGTGAGGTAGACCAGGGCCTCCACGATGTGGCGCTTGTCGCTGCCCGCTTCTTCCAGGCTGGCTTCGATGGTATCGAGCACCGCCCGGGTTTGATCCGCCACGGTGGCGCCCTGGGCCGTGGCCACGGTCCAGACGAAGTCGTCGTATATCACCGTTTTGCAGCGGCCTCTGGCCGGGCCTTTGATTCGAGTGATGCTCATTGGTCCTCCTGATACAGCTGATCAGATGCACTCTGCGGTTCAAGCTACTTGATTCCAGCCTGCATAAAGGACTGCACGAACTGGCGCTGGAACAAGAGGAACGCGATCAGCAGCGGCGCAACCGCGAGCAGGGTGCCGGCGGTGACGATGGACCATTGAACGCCGGATTCCGGCGCGCCGAAGATAGCGAGCCCCACGGTCAGAGGCCGGGTCTCCACCGAGTTGGTGATGACCAGGGGCCATAAGAAATTGTTCCAGTGGTAGCTCACCGAGACTAGGCCGTAGGCGAGATAGGTGGGGCGGGCCAGCGGCACGTAGACTTTCCACAGGATCTGCATGGTCGAGCAGCCCTCCACCCGGGCGGCGTCTTCCAGTTCTTTTGGCACGGTTTTGAAGGTCTGGCGCAAAAGAAAAATCCCGAAAGCGCTGGCCATGTAGGGCAGGCCGATGCCGCTGATGGTGTCCACCAGCCCCAGGTGGCTCATGGTGGTGTAGTTCTCGACGATCAGAACCTCCGGCATGATCATCAGCTGCAGCAGGACCAGGGCGAAGGCAAGCTCGCGGCCTTTGAATTCGAAGCAGGCGAAGGCGTAAGCCGCCAGAGTGCAGAGCACGAACTGGGCGACGAGTATCGACGTCACCAGCATGAAGGTGTTGAGGTAGTAGCGAGCGAACGGCGCCTGGTTCCAGGCCTCTTTGAAGTTCTCCAGCGTGAGCGGCGCAAGCAGCACGAAATTAACCGCGAATTCCTTGGGGTGAAACGCGCTCCAGAAGGCGTAAAGCAGCGGCGAGATCCACAATAGCGCCAGCAGCCATGCGGCGCCGGTCTCGATCCAGCCCAGTCGCGTTTGTCCCGAGGCGTCGTTCACCGGTAGTGGATCCTCTTGTCCAGCAGAAAAAACTGCCCCACGGAGATAATTGCCAGCGTGCCGAGCAGCACCACGGTGAGGGTGGCGGCGTAGGACTCGTCGAAGAAGCTGAATGCTACTTCGTAGATGTAGTAGAGCAGCAGAGAGCTGGCATTATCCGGCCCGCCCTTGGTCAGGATGAACAGGTGATCCACCAGCTTGAAGGAATTAATGAAGGCGTTAATCAGCACGAACATTGTGGTCGGCATGAGTAGAGGAAAGGTCACGCGTCGGAAGAAGTACCAGCGGCTCGCGCCTTCGATGCGCGCCGCCTCGTTGAGCTCCGGCGGCAGGGACTGGAGCGCCGCAAGATAGAAGATCATGAAAAAGCCGGCTTCCTTCCAGATGGTCATGACGATGATGCATCCAAGCACGGTATCCGGGTCGCCCAACCAGTTGTGGCTGGGCGCTCCGAATATGGAAGTGACCTGATCGATCAGCCCGATATCCGGGGTATAGAAAAACAGCCAGATGTTGGCCACCGCGATCATCGGCAAAACGGTAGGAGTGAAGTAAGCCATACGCACCAGCCCCCGGCCGGAAATGCGCGAATTGACCCAGAGCGCCATCAAAATTGCGATGGCAATGCTGGCGGGAATGGTGCCGATGGCGTACCAGACGTTGTTGTCGACGACTTTCCAGAACACCTCGTCGGTGGCCATGAGCTCGTAGTTTTCCGCGCCCACGAACTTCGATGGGCGGGTTGCGGTTCCGCTGGAGAAAAAGCTCTTGGCAAGCGTTGCCACCGTCGGGTAGTGGGTGAAGGCAATGAGCAGAATCGCCGCCGGCGTCAGCAGCAGCCATCCGTAAACCTGTGCGCGGGTGGTGTTTGCGGACATTGCCGGCTTCAATTGATATGGCGTTTTCTTACCGCAGCTGAAGACCGCGGGTGAGCAACAGCTCACCCGCGGCGTTGTCAGCGGGAGTGGGGTTTAACGATAGCGTTTCAGCAAACGATCGGCCTGGCTTTGCGCGGCGCTCAAGGCCTCCTCGGGTGACTTCGCTCCGGTCAGCACCGACTGGATGGCGTCGTCCAAAAGCTTCCGCACGCGTCCGGTCTGATAGGTGGAAAGTTCTGCGGTCGCGAACTGAAGCTGATCCCGCGCCACGGCCGCAGGCGGGAACTGCGTGACGTAGTTCACCAGTTTGGTGGTCTGATAGGCGTCCGGTCGGGTGCCGATATATCCGGTAGCGATGCTCCACTCGGCGGTGCGCTCGGGATCGGTCATCCACTTGATGAAGGTCAGTGCGGCCTTGCGCTCCTCCGGCGTGGTCTGCTTGAAGATGTAGAAGTTTCCGCCGCCCGTCGGCGTTCCACGGCGTTTGCTTTCGGGCAGCATGGCAACACCAAAGTCGAAATTGGCGTTGCTTTTCACTGCGGTCAGGTTGCCGGTGGAGTGCCACATGATCGCGGTCTTACCTTCTAGAAAATTCTGCCTGAGCGTGCCCCACTCGATGGTGCCCGACGGCATCGCCCCGTGCTTTGCGCCGAGATCGCGCCAGAAGGTCAAGGCCTCCACCACGGCCGGCGAGTCGAAGTAGGTCTGGTTTCCGCTGTTATTCATCAGCACCTGGCCGTTCTGCATGGTCAGCGCGCCGAACATCCAGTACGGATAGCCGGTGGAGGGGATCATTACGCCCCAGCGCTCCACGTTTCCGCCGGCGTCCTTCTTCACCAGCTGCTTGCCTATGGAAGCCAGCTCGCTCCAGTTCTGCGGCGGCTTCTCAGGATCCAGCCCTGCGTCGCGGAAGGCGTCCTTGTTGTAATACATGACGATGGTGGATCTCTGAAAGGGAATCCCCCAGACCTTGCCCTGTGTCATGCCGTTTTCCATCAGCGATGGGTAAAAGCTCTTCAGCCACTGCTTTTCTTCTTCGGTGGTGACGATGTCGTCGAATGCGACGATGGCGTCCTGCTCGATGAGCTCGTAGATATCGATGGAGAACATGACCGAAAGCTGGGCCGGCTGTCCGCTTTTCAGCGCGGCGAGCGCCTTAATCCGGGCGTCGTTGTAGTTGCCGGCGTAAATGGCGTTGACCTTGATGTCTGGATGTTCCTTGTGGAAGTCGGCCACCAGGCTGTCGACCACCTTGGTCAGCGGACCGCCCACGGCCACCGGGTAATACATAGTAAGCTCAACTGCCGCGAGTGCCGCGCCGCTGGAACCCAAAGCGAGCAGTATCGCGGACGTGAATGCCAGAAGATGGCGTCTCAGTAGGATTTTCATTCTCGTCTCCTCTCGTTGCGATCGCGGCTTCCCTGTAATTCCGCGAACGTGACTGCGTTTTTTCTTGACCGGCGCTGCGTCCCTCAGCGCCTCCGTTTGAATCATTGTGAAGCTCTTATACCGGTATCGGCATCGAAAACGTGCACCGCATTTTCGGACCAGCTTAAATTAACCTGCTCGCCGTCATTGATGCGAACGTGTCCGGGCAGGCGAATAACCAGTTCCTGGGGGCCGATTTTCGCGGTCACGATGCTGTCGGCGCCCAAATAATCCGCGGCTATCAGCCTCGCGGGGACGCCGTTTTCCGAAATGGTGATGTCCTCCGGGCGAATTCCCGCCTTGAAGGCCGCGCCGTGGCCATTGATCACCGGATGCTGCTCCGCGCCTTCCAGCACGCCGCCTCGAGGGCCGTCGATGAGTTCGAGAATATTCATCGGTGGCGTGCCGATGAACTGCGCGGAAAATACAGTCTCCGGACGACTGTAAAGCTCGTCCGGCGTGCCTTCCTGCTCGATGCGGCCTTCGCGCATCAGGATCACCTTGTCCGCCATGCTCATGGCCTCGGTCTGATCGTGGGTGACGTAGACCACGGTCATCCCGAGCCGACTTTGCAATGCGCGTATTTCGACCCGCATCTCGTGGCGCAGCTTTGCGTCCAGATTCGAAAGCGGCTCGTCCATCAAACAGATAGGATTCTCGGCGATGATGGCGCGGGCCAGCGCCACCCGCTGGCGCTGTCCGCCGGAAAGCTGCGCCGGCTTGCGATCCAACAGCGCGGAAAGCCCGACGAGCTCAGCCGTCTTGCGAAGACGGGTCTCGCGCTCCGCGGCATTCACTTTTCTCACCTTGAGGCCGAAGACGATGTTTTCAGCCACGTTCAGGTGAGGGAACAGCGCATAGGATTGAAACACCATGGAGATATGGCGTTCCGCCGGCGGCAGATCGGTGACCTCTCTGCCCGCGATCTTGATCGTGCCGGCGGTCACGGGCTCAAGTCCGGCGATCATGCGCAGGGTGGTGGATTTTCCGCATCCGGAGGGCCCCAGCAGCACCAGAAACTGACCCTCTGGCGCAACGAGGCTTACCTCGTGGATAGCGACCGTCCGTTGCCAGCTTTTTTTGACGTCTATGAGTTCTATGGTGGACATGGATCTTGCGTCAAAACACGCTCGTTGTGTTTGTTTTTTGTCAGCGGCACCCGCCGGCCTGAACCGCGCGGATGAAACTGTTTCAATCCCGCCCTCGCGCCGACGTCACGAAGGCGAAGGGCCGCATAAGCGGTCAGAGCCGGTTACTTGTCCAGCTTGGTGAATTTGGACCCTTCCAGGGTCAGGTTGTACATCAGTCCCTTGTTGCTGAAGACAAAGCCGACTATCGGATCCTTAATGTTCGCTGTGTCGATGCTGCCGCCCGCCCCGAGCTTGACCAGAGCCACCGAGCCGTCGACCCCGGCCTTCCATCCGGAGCTCAAACGGAAATCCATCAGAGCCTTCTTTTCGAGAAAAACCAGGATCACCGTGCGCGACTGGGCGCCGAGCTGCAATCCGATGGAGGCCGCCGCGGTGCTGTAATAGTCGACGGTCTTGCCGTCAATGCGAAGCGCCCCCTCGCCGTACTCACCGCCGATGCCGATCCCGGCCTTGATCACGCTGGGAAACACCAGCACGCCCTCGGCGCTTTCGAGAAAGCGCTTACCTCCGCCGACTTCTTTTTCGAACCGCTCCAGCGCCACGTCCACCCTGACGTCGATCTCCCGGGCGGTTGCGGCGCTTGCGTCCACAGAGACGGCCAGGTGAATTCCAGCGATGAGGAGCATAAATATTGAAAAACGCAGACTCGGATTCGAAAACACGGGGCATTCTCCATCTTGTCCCAGGGGCCGATGAGCGGCAGGCGGGTACTATAGCGCTGCCGGCAGGGCGGGCCAATTACGTGACTTTTACCCCGTTTAAGCCCGGATTTCCGATGGATGCCCGGCGGCGCCGATTGCCCGGGAAATTTCACCCGGGGATAATCCGGTGACGGTTTTCGCGGAATGTTTCATGACCCTGTCGCAGGAACTCGCTGCCCGCATTCTCGGTTTCGATGCCTCCCGGGTTGAGCCGGAAGCGCTGGAAGCCGCCCGCATCGCCGTCACCGACACCCTCGCGGTGACGCTTCTGGGGGCCTCCGACGACGCCAGCCGGATCCTTGCCTGCACCCCCGGTATCGCCGAAGGCGATGGCCCCTGCGTTGTCGCCGGCACGCCGCTAAAGCGCGGTCCCCTGGATGCCGCCCTGTTGAACGGCGTGGCTTCCCACGCCCACGACTTCGACGACTTCACCCAGGAGTTCGGCGGTCATCCTTCCGTGCCGGTGTTGCCCGTGCTGCTGGCGCTTTCCGATATCCGCAGGGTGAGTGGGCGCGAGCTGCTCAACGCCTTCATTGTTGGAGTGGAGGCGGAGACGCGGATCGCTCTCGGCGTTCATTTTCATCATTACGAAAAAGGCTGGCACCCGACGGCGACGCTTGGCGTATTCGGCGCGGCCGCGGCCAGCGCTTACCTCATGCGTCTCGACGCGGAACAGACCGCCACCGCGCTTTGCATCGCGGCGTCGCTATCGTCCGGGATCAAAGCCAACTTCGGCACCATGACCAAGCCGCTGCACGTGGGCCACTGCGCGCGCAACGGTCTGCTTGCCGCGCTGCTCGCCGAAAGCGGATTCAGCGCCGATCTCGCCGCCTTCGAGGCGCCCCAGGGTTTTCTGAACGTGTTCAACGGGCCCGGCCGTTATGACATGGATCGCATGCTCGAGAACTGGTTCAATCCGCCGGTCGTTCTGGACCCCGGCATCAGCATCAAGCAGTTTCCCTGCTGCGGCAGCACCCACCCGGCCATCTACGTTGCGCTGGACCTCAAACGCGATCACGACTTTGACAGTGACGACATCAGCGAGATCGAGATCCGTACCCATCCCCTGCGCCTGCCGCACACGGACAATCCCACGCCCGAAAGTCCGCTTCAAGCGAAGTTCAGTATCCAGTACTGCATCGCCCGCGCGCTCGCTTCCGGCAGCGTGTCGCTTTCGGACTTCGACAACGCGCGTATCCGCGATTCGGAAGTGCGCCGGCTAATGGCGGCCACGCGGGTGGTTCCGGACGCCGCCTTTGCCGGCAATAAGCGGCGCGCCTTCGGCGCCTCGGTGGGTATCTCTTTAAATGACGGGCGGGAGATCAAAGGCGAGGTGGCTCAGCGGGCGGGCCGCGGCCGGGATAATCCCATGAGCGCGGAAGAGCTCAAGGCCAAATTCGATGACTGCGCTAAAAGCGCGCTGCCGGCGGGTCGCGCCGCCGCGCTTTGGGATCTCTTGTCAAAGCTCGCCGCGCTCGCCGACGCCCGCGAGCTCACCCGGTCGCTGGCGGCGGAAGCGCCCCGCGCCCGAGCGGCCGGAGCGTGAAGCCGTTGGCAAACTTGTTAAGCGTCCGTAATATCCGGCTCCTTTTTAGCTAGCGGGACACCATGGCCGCCGCGGACTTCACCATCAGCGAGGCGCGTTTTGAGGATCGCGAAGCCGAGATCCGCGGCATTCGCTCGGCGGTGTTCACGGAAGAGCAGGGGATTGATCCGGCGATCGACTTCGACGGCAAGGATTCAAACTGCCTGCACGTGATGGCAAAAAATGCCACCGGCAGCACGGTGGGCACCGCACGGATGTTCGACGACGGGCACATCGGACGAATGGCCGTGCTCCAGGCTTACCGCCGCCAGGGGGTGGGTCGCGCAATGGTGGATGCGCTGGTGTCCGCTGCGGCCAAACGCGGTCTTAAACAGGTGTATCTGAATGCCCAGGTTCAGGTGATCGATTTTTATCAGGCGCTCGGTTTCGAAAAGACCGGGACGCCCTTCATGGAGGCCGGCATCGAGCATATTCGCATGCAGCGGCAAATAACGACATGAGTAACCAAACCGCACTGAATATTGACAGCTATCTTCAAAGCGCATTGCACTTAGGCCCCGC
The DNA here is from genome assembly GCA_041605275.1 of Gammaproteobacteria bacterium. Taxonomy (GTDB): domain Bacteria; phylum Pseudomonadota; class Gammaproteobacteria; order HK1; family HK1; genus CAMYJH01. The sequence goes on along the minus strand of JBFIYQ010000018.1, from coordinate 4,734 downwards.
CGCGCCCAGGCCGCGAATCTCGGGACAGATAAAGCGTCTCGAGGCGCAGCTTCGCGGACTGGTGGGTAAGGCTATCGAGGATTACCGCATGATCGAGGAGGGCGACCGGGTGATGGTTTGCCTTTCCGGTGGAAAGGACTCTTATACCCTGCTGGATATCCTTTTGAGCCTGCAGCGAAGCGCGCCGGTGCGCTTTGAACTCATCGCCGTCAACCTGGATCAGAAGCAGCCGGATTTTCCCGACCACGTGTTGCCGGAGTATCTGTCGAGCCTGGGCGTGCCCTTTCACATTATCGAGCAGGATACCTACAGCGTGGTCAAGCGCGTGGTTCCGGAAGGCAAGACCATGTGCGGTCTGTGCTCGCGGCTTCGCCGCGGGTCGCTTTACACCTGGGCGACGGCAAACGGAATCACCAAGATCGCGCTTGGCCACCACCGCGACGACATCGTGGAAACGTTTTTTCTCAATCTGTTCTTCGCCCGCAAGCTTAAAGCCATGCCGCCGAAGCTTTTGAGCGATGATGAAAACCACGTGGTCATCCGGCCGCTTGCTTACTGCCCGGAAAAGAAAATCGCGCGCTACGCGCGGGCAAAGAATTTCCCCATCATTCCCTGCAACCTGTGCGGCTCCCAGAGGCACCTACAGCGCGCCGCGGTCAAGCGCATGCTCTCGGACTGGGAGCGCGAGACACCGGGGCGGGTGGAGGCGGTGTTTCAGAGCCTTAAATCGGTTACACCTTCTCACCTGGCGGACTTCGACCTGTTCGACTTCAAGGGCCTGACCGCAAAGTCTTGAGCGCGCCCGCAAAGACCGGGCCGTGAACCGGGCCGAGGCGCAGACTCACGGCATCGCCTCCCGACGCGAATCGCGGCCGCTGGCGGGCATCGCCTGCATGCTGGGCGGGGTGGCGCTCCTGACCTTGAGTGACGCCGCGGCCAAGTGGTTCACCGCGGACTATCCCGTGGGCCAGGTGGTGTCCATCCGCGCGCTGTTCATTCTCTTCTTCATCGCGCTTTTCGCCGCCGCCCGCCACCGGCTGAGCGATCTTCGCGTCAGAAGCTATCGCGCTCATCTGCTCCGCGGCGGCTTCGCCTGCGCCTCGACACTGCTGTTCGTCATGGGTTTAAGCCTGCTGCCGCTGGCCGACGCCATCGCCGTGACCTTCGCGGGGCCCTTGTTCATTACCGCGCTGGCGCCGCTGATATTGCTTGAACGGGTGGGCTGGCGCCGCTGGTTCGCCGTGCTCATCGGTTTCGCCGGGGTGCTGCTGATGGTGCGCCCTTCGGGCGACTATGCGCGTTTCGCCGTGCTGCTGCCGCTGGGCGCGGCGCTTTCGGGATCGCTGAGGGATCTGGTGACCCGCCGCATCAGCATCGGCGAAAGCTCCACCGCGATTCTGTTTTCCACCAACGCCATCGTCTTGTGCGCGGGCCTGGTTTTCTTTCCCGCCGGATGGCGGCTGCCGGACGTGGCGGATTTTCTGCTCATGGGGCTTGCCGGCGGGCTGATGGGCGCGGCCCATTACCTGCACATCGAAGCTTTCCGCCTGGCGGAGGCGGCGGTGATTGCGCCCTTCAAGTACACCAACATGGTGTGGGGCGTGCTTTTCGGCTTCGTCATTTGGGGACACCTGCCGGACCGGTGGGTGGTGGGCGGCAGTCTGGTGGTGATCGCCAGCGGGCTCTACATCTTCTACCGCGAGCGCAGGCTGGGGCAGATTCAGAAAGCGCCCAGAGGCGTGTGACACGGCTCAAACGCCGCGGCAGCTAGAACCTGGAGGCGCTGTGCTTGGACGCGTACATAGCGGCGTCGGCATGGCTGAGTAACGCGCCCTCGTCCTCGCCGTGGGTGGGGTAGAGCGCGAGCCCGATGCTGGCGGTGCAGTGGACGGTCTGGCCGTTGATGTCGTAGGTCTCGTCCAGCCGTGATTTGAGCGCCTTGAGCTTGCTCTCGGCTTTTTCCACATCGTCGATGTCGCTCAAGACCACCAGAAACTCGTCGCCGCCCCAGCGGGCCACGGAGTCGGTTTCCCGGGTCTCGGACAGCAGCCGTTTCGCCACCTCCACCAAAAGCGCGTCGCCGCCGGCGTGGCCGTAGTCGTCGTTCACTTCCTTGAACTTGTCCAGGTCGATGAACAGCACCGCCGCCTTGGTGTGATAGCGATGGGCGCGGGCGATGGCGCGCTTCAAGCGGTCCAGACCGAGCGCTCGGTTGGGAAGCATGGTGAGATTGTCGTGGGTGGCGATGTGGGTCAGGCGCCGCTCCGATTCCAGCACCCCTTTGCGCGACTCGAACAAAAGCGCCACCACCTCCGCCAGGCGTTTGAGCGATGCGCGCTGGAACTCGAACAAACCCGCCGGCACCTTGCCGGCAACACACACCGTTCCGATGCAATAGCCCTCCGCCGTCTTGATCGGCTGGGCGGCGTAAAAGCGGATGTGCGGAAACTGGGTCACCAGTGGGCTGTCGGCAAAGCGCTCGTCCTCGCTCGCGTCTCGGACCTCGGTCAAACCCGGTTCCAGAATCGAGTGGGCGCAAAGCGCGTGCACCCTGTCGGTTTCCTCGATATCAACGCCGTAGCGGGCATAAAACCACTGCCGGTTGCGATCGATCAGGCTGATCATCGCCATCGGGGTATTGCAGATCACCGCGGCGAGCTTGATCAGGTGCTCGTAGACGGGATCCGCCTGGGTCCCGATAAGCCCGTAGGATTCCAGGGCCTTCTGCCGTTCGGCTTCATATTCCGGCAGGGGCGCGGCTGGCATTTGCATTCTCCGAGGCGTTGTTCTTTTATCAGGCGCCGGTCAGCGACACGGTTTTCATTTCCATGTGCTCGAGGATCCCCTCGATGCCCGCCTCGCGGCCGATGCCGCTTTCCTTGACGCCGCCGAATGGCGTCTCCGGAGAGGCCACCGTCAGGCTGTTGATTCCCACCATGCCGGCCTCCAGATCCTCGGCGAGCCCGCGGGCGCGGTTCTCCGACGCGGTGAAGGCATACGCCGCGAGGCCGTAGGGCAGGCTGTTGGCGCGCGCCACCACCTCGTCGTAGTCGCTGAAGGGCACGATGGGCGCCACCGGGCCGAAGGGTTCCTCTCTCATGATCCGCGCGTCATCCGGCACCTCGGTGAGCACCGTGGGCTGAAAGAAAAATCCCTGGTTGCCGATGCGCTCGCCGCCGCACTGCACCCTGGCGCCATGGACCTTGGCGTCGCTGACGAAATCCTCCATGGCGTCGACGCGACGCGGATTGGCCATCGGCCCCATTTTTACGCTCTCGTCTAAGCCGTCGCCCACCGGAAGGTTTCTGAACACCTCGGTGAAGCTTTCCACGAAGCGACCGTGAATCGATTTGTGGACGTAAAAGCGCGTCGGTGAGATGCACACCTGTCCCGCGTTGCGGTGCTTGCCCGCGGCGGCGATCTCCGCCACCTTGCCGACGTCCACGTCATCGAAGATCACCACCGGCGCGTGCCCGCCGAGCTCGAGGGTGATCTTCTTGATCCCGTCCGCGGCCAGGCGCATGAGCTGCTTGCCGACGGGTATGGAACCGGTGAAGGTGATTTTCTTGATCACCGGCGACGCGATCAGATGCCTCGATACCTCCGCCGGCACCCCGAAGACCACGTTCACCAGTCCCGGCGGCGCGCCCGCTTGCGCGTAGAGCCTGGAAATGGCGATGGCGGTGCCCGGGGTCTCCTCGGCGGGTTTGACGATTACCGAGCAGCCGGCAGCCACCGCCGTGGCTACCTTGCGCATGGGCATGAGCGCGGGAAAGTTCCAGGGAGAGAAGGCCGCCACCGGACCCACCGGCTCGTACTCCACCAGCATCTTGGTGCCGTCGTAACGGGAAGGGACCACCCGACCGTAGGTGCGCTTGCACTCTTCCGCCGCCCACTCGTGGCTCTCGGCGGTGACCTCCACCTCGGCGCGGGCCTCCGCCAGCGGCTTGCCCTGCTCCAGGGTCATCACCCTGGCGATGTGCTCGGCGTTCTCGCGGATCAGCACGGCCACCCGCTTCAAAAGCCTGGCCCGCTCGTGGGGATTGACCCGGCGCCAGGACTTGAACGCCCGGTCGGCGGCATCCAGCGCCCGATCCAGATCCGCATGGGACGCGTGAGGAAGTTGGCCCAGAACTTTTTCCGTTGCCGGGCTGATCACGTCCTCAGTGATGTTGTCACTTCCCTGTCGCCACTCGCCGTCGACGAGAAGCTCAAGCGTTTCGTACATGTGGCTGCAATATTGTTCTGATTTATGGAGGCCGAGAGCCAGCCGCAGCATCCCGGAAAGGCAAAAAAGTTAACAGAGCGTGAACAACGCAACAAGGAGAAATTTGTAAATCAATCGCGCGCAACGATTTGTTTTTGCATACCGGGAGTTTCGCCCAGTGCGGATCGTTGAGCGGGCATGCGCTTAGAGAGTTTTGTGCGAGTGATAGCTGAGCAAACTCAAAGAAGTCATTGATGTGTGTTTATTAATACATCAACGCGTAAGCGCAACACTTGCACTGATATTGGGCGTTGTTTTAGGAACGCGAGGTGCAACACCGCGCGGAGGCTTAAGGATTACGTGCGATAGCGCTTGGCGCGCTCTAGAAAGGCTTTGAGATCGACGATCTCGTTTTGCTCGGCGAAAGTGAGCAGCTTATCCATCTGCGAAAGAGTGGACCGATCTGTACGAAACTGCTGCAGGAACTTGGCCACCTGCTTGCCGATGAATCGGCCGATGGACCCGGG
>JBFIYQ010000017.1:0-14332 GCA_041605275.1 Gammaproteobacteria bacterium | reverse complement strand
CCAGGCGGCCGACGGAGGCACGCTGTTTCTGGACGAGGTGGCCGATCTCCCTCTGCTCATGCAGGTGAAGCTGCTGCGCGCGATTCAGGAGAAAGCCGTCCGTCCAGTGGGCTCAGAGAAAGAAGTTCCGGTGGACGTGCGGATATTGAGCGCGAGCCACCGGGACCTGGCCGCGCTGGTGGCCGCCGAGCGCTTCCGCCAGGATCTTTATTTTCGCCTCGACGTCATCAATCTCACCGTGCCGTCGCTGAGAGATCGGCCGGAGGACATTCCCGAGCTTTGTGCCCAAGTCCTGTCGCGCCTTGCAGGGCAGTCGCACAGCGACGTGGCCAAGCTCTCGGACGACGCCGTCGCGATGCTGCGAAGTTATCCTTTCCCCGGCAACGTGCGTGAGCTCGAAAACGTCCTGGAGCGCGCCATGACGCTGTGCGAAGGCAGCGAGATCCGGGCCTCCGACTTGGGCCTTCCCGGAAATTTAGGCGAGGAGCCGGTTCACGAAGGTCTGCACGGGCAGTCTTCGGAGTCCGACGACCTGGACGCAGTGCTGGAAAGCGTGGAGCGCAAAACCATCCTCAGCGCGCTCGAGCAGTCGCGCTGGAACAAGACCGCTGCGGCGAAGCTTCTGGGCATCAGCTTCGGCGCCCTTCGCTATCGGATGCAGAAGTTTCGCATCGATTGAGCCGAGCCCGGAAATCAATTTCCTATTGAATATCAATAGCCTTTAAACGCGTTGTTGAAATTCAGCAAGTTCTGCTCAAACTGCACCGCAACTGGAGTCGTCAATAAGAATCTGCGTCATAAAAACCAGCGAAAAACGTGACCGCGTTCTCGATTCAATCCCCGGAGTCGCCTGATCTCGAGATGGTACGCTAATTGCTAATGTATGGCTGCGTTCCGCCGAAGGGCGGGCTCGGGGACCGTGCCGAGATCCGAGGGTGTCTTTAAAGCCGACATCTAAAACAATCGGCATCGACCGTTCCGGGGCGCAAACGAAAGATTTCAATGTAACTGTGCAATCAGGAGAGAGTCCATGAAGGCAATGCAAAAGGGTTTTACCCTTATCGAGCTGATGATCGTTGTGGCGATTATTGGCATTCTGGCGGCGGTGGCTATTCCCGCTTACCAGGACTACACCATTAAGGCGAAGATCCAGGAAGGCGTGAATCTGTCCAACCCGCACCGCACGGCGGTCGGTATCGCCTGCAGTGAGGCCAATCTGTCCGGCGCGACGACCGCCGATCTCGGTCTCGAGGCCGCGACTAATTATAATGGCACCTACGTGCAGTCGGTCACGGCGCCGCTCGGCACTCCGACTGCGACGAGCGCGCAGGTCCAGATTGCCTATACTGCCATTGGTACGCAGATTTCGGCCGGCGAGACCATCGTCTACACCGCGACTTGCGGAACCGGTGGCACCACGTGGTCGATCGGTGGCGCCAACATTCCGACCAAGTACCACCCGAAGCAGTAAGCGAAACGGCTCTTCGAGCTGAAAGGGAGGCCACTGGCCTCCCTTTCTTTTTTCAGGGGCCGGGATACTCTTTATAAATAGAACTCAAACCGGGGGCCGAGTCCGAGGATGCCTAGGGTGACCAAGCTCGAGTGGGCGTTGGTCGTCGTCGCTCTTGTTGCGACCACGATTGTTTACCTGCCAGGACTGGCCGGCCCGTTTTTGTTCGACGACGGGCCCAACCTGTTATATAACCCGTTTATACATCTTGAATCGCTGAACGGAAGCGCGCTAAAAGACGCAGCGCTTTCCAACGAAAGCGGTATTCTCCGAAGGCCGATATCATCTCTGAGTTTCGCCCTCAACTACTATTTCTCCGGCGGTTTCTTTCCGGTCGCTTTTAAGCTCTCAAATCTCGTCATTCATGTTTTAAACGGCATCCTGGTATTCGTCTTAGTAAAGCGACTGACGGCTCGTCTCCTGCCGCGTGATTCCGCCGAGAGCGTGAGCGTGATGCTGGTACCCGCCGTGGCGGCAGGATGGTGGCTTCTACACCCGCTGCAGCTCACCAGCGTGCTTTACGTGGTGCAGCGGATGACCAGCTTGTCGGCCTTTTTTGTTCTCGCCGGTCTGCTGGTGTTCACCATCGGACGCGCGCGGCTCGAGCGCGGCGCCGCGGGCGGGCTCCCGCTGATGTGGGCGGGAATAGTGTGCGGCGGGACGCTGGGGGTGCTGAGCAAGGAGAACGCGGCGCTGATCCCGTTATATGCGCTGGTTATCGAGCTGTGTTGTTTTTCCAGGGCCGACCTCGCGGCCGTGCGCCGGCGGCAGCTTCGGATTTTTTACTGGGTCGTGCTCGGAGGGCCAGTGCTGCTAGCTCTGAGTTATGCCGCCACCCACCCGGGATTCGTTCTCGACGGCTACCAGGGGCGCAGCTTCACCCCCGCGGAACGTCTGCTCACTCAACCAAGAGTGCTGTTTTTTTACCTCGGGCTCATCGTTTTTCCCTCGCGGAATTCGCTTGCTCTGTATCACGACGATTTTGTGGTGAGCGAGGGTCTGCTAACCCCGGCAACCACGCTGGTTGCACTTGTCGGATGGGTCGCGCTGGTGGCCATTGCATTCCGATACCGCCGCAGATTACCCGCGCTTTTCTTTGCGGTGGCATGGTACCTGGCGGGACACGTGATGGAGTCGACCGTGCTTCCGCTTGAGATGGTGTTCGAACACCGTAATTATCTGCCAAGCGTAGGGCCGATTTTGGCGCTGACGTTGGCCTTGGCGGTGGGGCTCAAACGGCTAACGGGTACCCGCCGGCTCGCATACGCGACGTTTGGCATGGTCGCACTTACACTTGGATACGTGACCCACTCCAGGGCGTACTCCTGGTCGGATACATATATCTTGCTCGAGTCCATGGTCAGGCACAATCCCGAAGCGCCTCGAACGCACGGCTTTTATGCGGAAGTTCTGATCAATGACCGCGTCGATCCGAAAAAAGCCTTCTATCACCTGCAGCAGTACTCCAGGCTCAGTCCAAACACCGTCAACGGACTGGCGGAAATGCTTCGTCTGGTCAAAGCCGCAGAGCTGAAATTGGACCAACCGGCGGCCTCGTATGAAAGGGAAGTCTCCCTTTTCGATACCCCGCTGACAAACGATCCGGGCACGCTGGCAGGATTCGAGCGGCTTTTGGCGGATGAAATCGAGCGGCGCATCCGGACTTATCCGGTCGCGGCCAGTACGGTGAAAACCATCGAAGATCTGCAGCGCTGCCTGTACCAGGGTGCGACAATTTGTGTCGACATAGCATCGGAGCTCGCGCTCTGGTCCGAGCTGGCGCTGGCCAACCCGAACATTGTCAACGGCCATCGGGCGATATTGCTGCTCGCTTCCGCCAAACTTCAGACCTGGCTCGGTAACGTGGAGAAGGGCAAATCCTACGCGCTGCTTGCAGTGGAGACGTCACCCAGGGAAGTTCATTTCCTGATCGAGCTGGCCAGACTGCACCTCGCGCTGGGCGAATACGACCGCGGTCTTGCAGTGGTGGAGCGCATCCGGAGCCAGGGACTGCGTTTCGGCTTTCGGATGGGCGAGGCGGCTGCGCTGGAGGCCGAGCTACGGTCAGGGCTGTCCCAGCAGAACTCTGACGGCGAAAGCTTCGACGATGCCCGCCTGGAAGTTCGGGGCCAACTCTAGTGAGCTTGTCTTTGTTATCTAAACCCCCCCGGCCTGCGGTTGAATCCCCCGCCATGCAGGTCCTGCTGCTGCTGCTGCTTGGAATCGTCCTTTGGGCGGTTTATCGCCCGGGGCTTTTCGGCCCTTATGTTTTCGACGATTTTCAGAACATTACGCGCAACCCCTCGATTGCGATTGACAGCCTGTCCCTGAGCGAGATCCTGGAGGCGGCATTCTCCAAGTCGGAAGGCGGTCTGGGACGACCGATCGCGATGGCGTCGTTCGCCTTGAATTATTTTTTCAATGGAAAAGCGCTGGAGCCATTTGCCTTCAAGCTTACCAATCTGCTGATCCATATGGCGAATGTGCTGATCGTCTATTTGTTGCTTCGACTTCTGTTTCAATCAGCAAACATGGCCTTTGCAGATCCGAGCACGCGAATCAATCAGCGGCGCGCCGTGCTTCTGGCGATATTTGCCGCCGCGCTCTGGGGGCTGCATCCGCTTCAGCTCACCAGCGTGCTTTACACCGTGCAGAGAATGACCAGCCTGTCTGCCTTTTTCGTTCTCTTTGGAGCGCTTCTTTTCGTGATCGGGCGGCGAGACTTTTCCCGCCGTCCGATTCGCGCAATGGTGATGATGACCGGCGGGCTTGGCGGAGGCGCTTTTCTGGGGCTGCTCTGCAAGGAGAACGCGGTGCTACTCCCGCTCCTCGCGGCCACGATTGAGCTTGGTCTTTTTTCCCGAGGTGAACTTGTTAGGGCATCCCGTCGCAAGCTTCTGATTTTTTATCTCTGTTTTCTCGGGATTCCTGCGCTCATGGCGCTCGGATACATCCTGGCCAATCCGGATTTCATTCTGCAGACCTATTCGACGCGCGACTATGGCGTCACGGAGCGGGTGCTGACGCAGTCTCGAGTTCTTTTTTTCTATCTCTCGCTGATTATTTTCCCCCTCATCTTCCGCTTCGGCCTGTATCACGATGACTTTGCCCTCAGCACCGGACTGCTCGATCCGCCTTCGACGCTAGTCGCGCTGATCGCCTGGACCGTGATCGTCTGGGCGCTGGTAAAGGGACTGCGTCGCCGAGCCATATGGGCCTTTGGACTCGCCTGGTTCCTCGCAGGCCACGCGCTCGAATCCGGCATCGTGGGGTTGGAAATAATTCACGAACATCGAAACTACGTGCCCTCGGTCGGAATCTGCATGGCCGGGGCCTACTATTTTTCGCGGTTGTTTGACAAGCTTCGGCTCCCGGCAAGGGGCCCTCTGATTTGTGGACTTTCACTTTTACTGGTGTTTTCGTTCGTCACCCACACCCGCGCGCTGATATGGAGCTCGAGATCCCAGCTGTTCGAGTCGATGGTGCAGCATCACCCCAACTCATATCGAGCAATCTCAGGTCTTGCCACCAGCATGGTCGAGCAGGGCAGGGACGTGCGCCCCGTTTACAACGCACTGAGGGATGCTTCGCTCGCCAACGTGTCGGCGGCACATCCACTCATCGAAATGAAGCAAATCTTGCACGCGCTCATTCCCGCGGTCGAAAACTCAGAAGACGGGGTTCCCGAAAGCTCGGGAGACCATACATCGTCGGTCACGTGGACCTCGGACCTTGTTATCGATCGCGAGTACCTGCTCGAGCTCGATAAGGCGCTGACTCCGGAAATCTCCCGGCGTCTCGCTGCGGGCACTTTCCATATTGAAACCATCTACGCGCTGTGGAAAGCGCAGTCATGCGTCACCGGCGATGACAAAAACTGCGCGTCGCTGAGCGACGAAGTGCTTGGCTGGCACCTGGCGGTGCTCGCCGAGCTGCCGCCTCGCGACCGTCGTAGGGGAATACTGGAGCTCTCCTCCGCCAAAATCTACGCCGCGGCTGGAAATCTCGACGGCGCCCTGCGCTACACCGACCGGGCTATCGAAACTATGTCAGGCTATCCAAGATTTCGCGCGCAGAAAGCGATGTTGCTGATCAAGCTCGGTGCGATCGAACAGGCCGAAAAAATTGCCGACGGAATCGAGCAGGAAATGGATTGGCGAAGGATATACGCCGGTGACGTTGAGGTGCTGCGGCGTGAGATTGAAAACGCCAAGGCTAAGCAAGAGCAAGCTTCAGTCCGCCCACTTTCGGGAGAAACACCGAGAACAAGCTCTTTTTAACGAGCGATCCAGTTGAGCAGCCCATTCTTAATCCGCTTCTGACTTGCTGAAAGCCTTTGCTCGATGCTGTGATGCTACTTAGCGTCTCTTGGGGTACGCCAGGTTCAACGAGAGAAATGGGGTAGCGAGTGGACATTGCAACTGGCGCTGCTACTCGGCAATTGCGATCAATTGTGGGCGGTCTCAAAAAGGCGGTGGTAGATTTCGATGCTCTGAGCGTCCTCAATTGCCAAGCCGTGGTCGATATAGCTAAACCTGAGCCGATGTACTTCATTACGTTGCCATCGACTGAGCTGCTTTCGGCAGAAAGTACGTTTACTAGTCCTCTCGATGACTAAACAGTAGATTGGTTATTTGCTCAGAAACAAGTCCAATGAGAAAAACCAACAGTGAGGTAATGAACAATAGGGCCCCCATATTTGTAAACCGGCTCAATACGGCATAAGTGTAGACGTAATATGCGGTGCCCATAAGAAACAAGACAACGCTAAGAGGAAAGAATATCTTTAGCGGCGAGTAAAGCGTTCCTACCCGAAATATAATCAATAGAAAGCGAATTCCGTCCTTTATCGGACTGATGTGGCTCGCGGTTACCCGCTGGCCCGCGGTAATCGGTACAAAATCGACGCTGTAGCCCGCCCTGAAGAAGGCCATGGTGATAGTTGTCGGATAAGAAAAGCCGTTCGGCAGCAGATACAGGAACTCCCTGAACTTCGCGGTATCAGCGGCGCGGAATCCGGAGGTCAGATCCGGAATATTGCGTCCAACCATCCAGCCCGCCAGCCGGTTGTATATAGAATTGGCGGTCGCCCTGCCAATACTGGCCTGAGATTCCCTGCCGCGTGCGCCAATGACCATATCGAAGCCCCTATCCAGGCCTGCCAGCAGCCGCGGGATGTCCTCGGGTGAATGCTGGCCGTCGGCGTCCATAAGCACCAGCCGTCGGGTCTTCACACTGCGAACGCCGGTCTTGACCGCGCCTCCGTTGCCGAGGCTGTAGGGCAGGGAAATGACCTTGGCGCCGTGCTTTTTGCAGATCGCCACGGTGTCGTCGGTGGAACCGTCGTCGACTACCAGAACTTTGGCCTCGGACAGGTCCGATTGGATTTTCGAAAGCAGCGCGGGAAGCGTTTCAGCTTCGTTTTTTGCCGGGATTACGACTGTTACGTCGCCAGCTTTAGTGTTCATGTCGTGCCTTCAAGTGCTACGTGATTGAGGTCAACGGGCATTCCAGCTCATCCTCGCGGCTTGTTGCCGGCGACCAGTGGATGAAGCATTTGCAGCATTTTCTTCGCGATTTTCGGATTGCCGGCAACGATGTTTCCCTTATCAAGATAGCTCTCCCCACCACAGGCGTCGCTGACGAAGCCGCCCGCTTCAAGTATCAGAAGAGCGCCGGCGGCAATGTCCCATGGTTTCAGGTCGAATTCCCAAAATCCGTCCAGCCGCCCCGCGGCCACGTAGGCCAGATCCAGCGCCGCGGAGCCCGCGCGCCGGATTCCGGCGCAGTTGGCCATGAATAACCGCAGCGTCGAGAGGTAGCTCTCGAGATCGGACAATTCTCTGAACGGGAAACCGGTGCCCAACAGGGCGCTGTCAAAATCTGATCTTCGGCTCACCCGGATCCGGCGACTATCCAACTGGGCGCCTTCACCCCGGCTGGCGGTGAACAGCTCCTGACGTATGGGATCGAAGATAACACCGTGGACTATTCGCGATCGGTGCTGAACCGCAATGGAAACCGAGAAATGGGGAAACTTATGCAGAAAATTGGTGGTCCCGTCCAGGGGATCGATTATCCAAACGTATTCATTCCCCCCGCGATGGCCAGATTCCTCGGCAAGAATGCCGTGACCTGGATAGGCCTTAAGTATCGTGTCGATTATGATTTGCTCGGCGCGCCGATCCACCTCGGTGACGAAGTCATTACGACCTTTGGCGGTGACGTTCAGCGAGTCCACCCGCTCCAGCTGTCTAACGATGAGCGCACCGGCCGAGCGAGCGGCGCGTATCGCGATGTTGAGTAAGGGCTGCAACTCTGTTTCCAGGCTCGGGCAGGGAGCGGCGTATTGTACGGGCTGACCGGGGCACGTCCAAAGCCTTTGAGCATCCAATTCGAGCGTCATGTTCGCGTGAATCTCGTTTGTCTGCTTCTAAAATAATAGCGGATAGTAACTATGAACCGTTCTACGCCAGCTGCCACCAGCGGCCTCCCCGCCCGAGTTTACCGTCCGACCATGCAATGGAAAAAACTGGATGCCATTCCAATCGTACTTGTCGAATCCTCTCGCCGGGGAGAGCATCGGAGCGACCGCGAGCCGGGGTGCGATCACCGCGGCCGGCTTGGCGCCGGGAAGGTTGCGATTTTGGGGACGGGGCGCTCGCGCCGATGAGAGTGCAGCATTCCGTTAAGCGCCCCCGGGGAGGCTCGCTCGCGGGTAGCCGCAATTCCAGGGTCAGACAGGTAAGCACACTCTTGTGGTGTTTCGGCATCCGCTCAGCTCGCGAGCGCGAGCGTTATATCTACATCGAGTGCGGCGCCTATGAAATCGCGGCAAAGGTTCAGCAATACGCGTTCTTGCGCTGTCGCTGGCGAGGCTGGTGAGAATTAGCGCCAGCCGCTTTACCATCGTTTGGCGGTGCTCAGTCATGGGCACGCCATATAAGATACGCATAGATGCCCCACAGCCGCATGCCGTGATCGCGTCGACCATGTCGGTGATCGTGCAACATTTTCTCCACGTGGGGGCCATTGAGCGGCGAATCGTATCCTTGAATAAGCGTTAGCAGCTTGTCGCCGAGTTCTTTTCGAAACCACGCATGCACGGGGACGGAAAATCCCTGCTTGCGTCGTCGCCAGAGCCAGGACGGGAGCAGACTCGGGAACGCTTGCCCAAGCAGTCGTTTGCCGCGAAGGCCACGACGGTGCCAGCGCCGCGGCAGCGCGAAAGCCAACTCCACCACCTCGCGGTCCAGAAACGGCGCCCGAGCCTCCAGGGAATGTGCCATGCTGGCCCGGTCGACCTTCACCAGGATGTCCTGAGGTAGATACACCAACGCGTCCATGGTCATCATCTCGGTTACGTGATCGAGTCGGCACTCCTGTGGTAGGCCGGGTGGAGTATGGCCGCGCGGGGCGAGATCCGGCAGTAGCTGCGCCAGCTCCGTCTCCGGGTAGATCGGCGGCGCGGTATAGGATCTCGATTCGGTTTCCCTCGCCGCGGCGTCAAGAAATAGATGCGCTTTTTTCAACAGACTGCCGCTGTGATGAGCCATGGGCTCAGGTAAAGCTCTGATGAGTTTGTCGACATTTCCTCTCAGCTGCCGCGGGAGGCGCGTGTACCAGCGTAACAGCACGCGGGCCTGATAACGCTGGTAACCGCTGAACAGCTCGTCGCCGCCGTCTCCGGACATCGATACTTTGACCTGCTCAGCCGCCACGGCAGAAACTTCTGCGGTGGCCAGCAGCGAAGAATCGGCAAAAGGCTGACCCACGTGATCGAGCATCAGTCGAATCAGCGTTTCGGAGCTCCATCGCTCTAAGACCCGCTCGAAATGATCCGTGCCGAAATGTTCGGCCACCCGCTGCGCGTACGGTCGCTCGTCGAAGCTGCTTTCGGTAAAGCCGATTGTGAACGTCTTGGGATGAACGTTAAGCTCTTTGCCGAGAATCCCAACCACCAGCGAAGAGTCCACGCCGCCGGAAAGAAAGGCCCCCACTTCGACGTCTGAGACGAGCCGGCGCTTGACCGCCTGAATCAGCTTCTCCCGCATCTGAGAAGCGGCCTGCGCCAGCGTGCCCGAATAGCCGCCAGTTACGAGGCGCCAGTAGGATTGCTCTTTGACGCCTTGGTCCGGGTGCCATCGCAGGACATGGCCGGGCAACACCTCGCGCACCCCGGCATAGGCGGTGGTGCCGGGAAGCGGATAACCGAAGCGGAAATAATCGGCCGTGCTGTCAGGGTCTTCCTGCCACTTAGCCACCGCCAGCGAGCGCAGGGCGCGAAGCTCTGAGGCGCAGGCGAATGCCCGCCTGGCGTGCTGATAATAAAGCGGCTTCTTGCCCATTCTGTCTCGAGCGAGAAAGAGTGTCGCGCTTTCCCTATCCCATAGAGCCAGCGCCCACATCCCCTCCATTCGACGTAGGAACGATTCGCCTTCGTGAATGAGTCCGGCCAGAACCACTTCGGTATCGCCCCGGTAACGGAAGGTCCAGTGGGGCTCAAGCGCGGTTCTGAGCTCTCGAAAGTTATAAAGCTCACCGTTGTAACTCAGCCAGTAGCGCGCCGTCGGATCGCACATGGGCTGACGGCTGCCTGCAAGGTCCAAAATGGCGAGCCGCCGGTGACCCACGGCCCAGGGAGACTGAACTTCGAGTCCATTATCGTCGGGACCTCGATGCATTATGCGCGCCGACGACTCGCGGCACTTACGTTCGAGCTCTTGCGCCTCGAGCTCCGGATTGAACGTGAACAGAACGCCGCACATATCGCCCCTCAACCAGTCGTCGAGCCGCAGGCGGCGCGATAGACGCCTAGGTAAGCCTCGATCGTGTGCGTCCACAGCAGACCTTGTTCTCGAATGAACTGTCGCCCGCTCTCACCCATTCGGGCGCGCAGTTCGGGGTCGCGATCGAGACGCATGATGCACTCAGCAAGCGCCGGCACATTGCCCGGCTCGAACAGCAAACCGGTGATCTCGTGCTGAACGAGCTCGGTAACACCTGAAATCCGGCTTGCGATAACCGGCAGACCCGCAGCCATGGCTTCCAGCACCACGTTCGGCCGGCCCTCAAACAGGCTGGTCAAGACCAGGACGTCCGCTTGCTCGAGCAGCTCGGGAATACGATGTGGCGGCAGCTGTCCTCGCATGTGGACCCTGTTGCGGAGTCGGTACAACTCAATGCGCTTTTCAAGTGCCCGCCGCTCGGGCCCATCGCCCACTAGGGTCAGCTCCGCGCGGCTTTGATCGGCCAGGTGTTGCAACGCCTCCAGCGCAAATTGCACCGCTTTTCTTGGGATAAAGCTTCCCACCATCAGCAGGGCGAGTGAAAAAGTGTGTTGATGGTTTGCGCGACGGCGGATCTGCAAGAAGTGATCATCGACGCCGTTAGGGATAACGCTCAGTTTATCGTGCGCGTCCGGCATGAGCGCCGCAACCTGCTCGCGCATTGCCTCACTCACGCAGACCAGGCGTTCATTAGTACGCACGCACAGTGCAAGCAGCATCCGGTCGAGCCGCGAGCTCTGAAGTCTTTCCACGTCGCTGCCTCGAAACGTGGTGATAACCGGCGTTGACACGAGCCGGCCGGCGATTCCCGCTACCGCGCCTACGGCGGCCCAGTTGGCGTGGAGCAAATTCACGCCCCTCGCGAGACGCAAGCAGGCTAAGAACATGCCGATCAAGAATCCCGGCAACAGCAGCCAGAGCCAGCGCTGGCGTTTCAGTGCCACGGGGATGCCACCCGGCTGATGAGCAATACGCTGCCAGCGACGCGGCGCATAGCGAAAACAGCAAAGGCGATAGGCATTGTCGGCTGAAGGCACCGGCAATTCGACCCCGGCGGGTGTGAGCACCGTCACCGCAATGTCGCGGGAAAGGTGTTGCGCTAGACGGGCAACAAAGATTCCGCTGGCAGGGTTGCCGGGCAGGGGAAACGATGTGGTTAACAACCCGACGTGCATGAAGCTGATAAAAAAGTGCCGGCAGGGGCCGGTGATAAATTTCTCTTAGATGTAAGCCTGGTGCGCAGAAATACGCTTAACCCCGATCCTCGTCCCGCTGCGCCGGCCCGCCGGCGCCGGAGTCCAGCGGGTGCTCGATTTCCTTTGCATTTAACGTAGATAGATTAGTTCAATCCAGCCTTCTACGCCGTCCGACGTCTGGCCATGCCAAGCTCTGGACTTCCTCAACCTTCAAAGACAGGGTGCCGACGAGGCCAGCATTTTTCCGGCGACTCTCGGATTTCCGGCGATAATGTTGCCCGATTCCAGATAAGCCTAGCCGCCCGCTGTAGGGCCCAACAGCCAGGCGGCCGAGTGTATGAGAGCTCCGGCCGGGCAAGTGGCGCGTATCGAAACGTGAAGTCAGGGCTTCCGCTGCGGTTCCGGGTTCGCGCAGGCGACGGAATTTTGTACGGGCGGACCGGGATCGGTCCAGAGCAGTCGAGTGTTCATCTCAAACGTCAACGTTACTTGAGTAATAATGATCTGCTCATGGAAAGATAGCAGAACCAAACTATAATCCGTCTTTCATCCGCTGCTATGAGCAGGATTCACTCCCGAGCTCACTATCCGGCCATGCCAGATACCAAGAGACTGGAGGGCGTTAGAATCGTCCTTGTCGAGCCAACACACCCGGGAAACATCGGCGCGACCGCAAGGGCCATGAAGACCATGGGGCTTTCGAGCTTGCACCTTGTTCGTCCGAAATCCTTTCCGTCGGCAGAAGCGACGGCGCGGGCCGCTGGCGCAGACGACATCCTTTTCGAAGCTGTCATCCACGACAATTTTTTGTCCGCCATCGCCCGCTGCGGTTGGGTCATTGGCACCACCGCGCGGCCGCGGCGATTGCCGGCGGAAGAATTCTCTCCTGAGCAGTGTGCCGCGCGTATTCTGGAAAAAGCCGCGTCCGGTGGCGTCGCGCTGGTATTCGGCCGCGAGAGCGCCGGGCTGAGTAACCAGGAGATCCAGCGCTGCCACGGGATGGTGACGATCCCTACCGCACCCGATTTCACCTCTCTTAACATTGCCGCTGCGGTGCAGGTCCTGTGCTACGAGATCAGAAGACAGCTGGCGGCGCCTGCCCCAGCAAGAGACGATACTCCGATACCCGCTTTAGTGGAAAATATGGAGCGCTTTTATCTGCGCCTCGAGACGATTCTTGTCGAAGTAGGTTATCTCGACCCGACGGCGCCCAAGCAGCTGATGCGTAGGCTGCGGCGATTATTCGGACGCGCCAGTCCGGACGCCGTGGAACTCAACATCTTGATGGGCATACTCACTGCGGTGAGCAGGATCACCGGGCGGAGCTCCAAAGTCGTCGCCGAAAGCGACTCCGAGTGAGAACACGATGAAAAACGACGGCTGACGAGCCCTGGCCGACGCTGGATTTCAACATAGCGCAAGCGTGGCTTAATCGGCGCCGCGCCGTCGGCAACAGCAGGGTGAGGCCTTGATTCCGGCTGTTTTAAACATGCTCGAGGCTAGGTTTTCCGTCCAGCAGCACCCTGTTGCCGGCAATTTTCAGCCGTCCTTCGGCGAACCACTTAATCGCCCGCGGATAGATCACGTGCTCCTTTTCCAGCACCCGCGCGGCCAGCGTATCTGCGTCGTCGCTCACCTTGACCGGCACCCGCGCCTGGATGATCACCGGGCCGCCGTCTAGGTCCGGCGTCACGAAGTGCACGCTTGCGCCGTGTTCCTTCACCCCAGCGTCCAGCGCCCTCTGGTGGGTGTCGAGCCCGGGAAAATCCGGAAGCAGGGAAGGGTGAATGTTCATCAGGCGACCGCGATAGTGATTGACGAATGCGGGGGTGAGAATGCGCATGAAGCCCGCGAGCACCACCAGGTCGGGTTCGAATTCGTCGATACATTTCGTCAGCGCGGCGTCGAACTCGTCGCGGCTGGGATAATCACGGTGATTGATCACGCGGGTCTCGATTCCCGCGTGGCGCGCGCGCTCTAATCCGTAAGCGTCCGGTTCGTTGCTCAGCACCGCGCGAATGTCCACGGCCAAGCTGCCGTCGCTCGCCGCGTCGATTATCGACTGCAGATTGCTTCCGCGCCCGGAAATCAGCGCCACCAGGGGAAGAGCAGCGTCGTTCAAGAGATGACGGTCTCCGGCGCTTTGGATTTTGATGCCCGAATCTCGCCGATAATCTGCGCCTGTTCTCCCTGGGCGGCGAGAAGATTCACAGCGGCTTCGGCTCGATCCGCAGCCACGCAGAGGGTCATGCCGATGCCGCAGTTGAATGCCCGGTACATCTCTTTGCGCTCGATTTCTCCCAGTTCCTCAACCCACGCAAAAACGTCCGGTTCGCTCCAGGCGGCTGCGTCCAGTTCGGCGCGGGTGTAATCGGGCAGCACCCGGGGCAGATTTTCCACCAGCCCGCCACCGGTAATGTGGGCGATGGCGCTGACCTCCATATCCTGCAGCAGCGCCAGCACGTTGCGCACGTATATTCGGGTGGGTTTAAGCAGCGCTTGGGCCAGGGTCTCCTCGCCAAAGCGCGCCGTCAGATCCGAGCCTGATTGCTCCAGCACCTTTCTTACCAGGGAGTAGCCGTTGGAATGAAAACCGCTGGAAGAAAGCCCGATGACCTTGTCTCCAGGTCGGACCCGAGTGCCGTCGATGATTCGGCTGCGCTCCACCGCGCCGACGCAGAATCCGGCCAGGTCGTAGTGTCCCTCGGAGTACATTCCTGGCATCTCCGCGGTTTCTCCGCCGATGAGCGCGGCGCCCGCCTGACGGCATCCCTCGGCGATGCCCGATACCACCGCGTGGGCGACGTCGTCGTCGAGCCTGCCGGTGGCGAAATAAT
>JBFIYQ010000016.1:0-14890 GCA_041605275.1 Gammaproteobacteria bacterium | reverse complement strand
TTTTCTCTTCTTGATCGAATTTGCGGAAGACGTCGTGAAAGCCGAGCTCGAGGATCTTCGACAAGGCTTGGCGCTCCGGCGTGCTGCACAGGATCTGCTCGCGCCACGCCTCGGGATCGTGCACGTCCCGGTCCTCGGGGGTGATGTTGAAATCGCCGACCACGATGATCTGATCAAACGCCTTGACCTGTGCATGAAGGTAATCCTTAACCGCATCGAGCCACTTGAGCTTGTACCCGTACTTTTCCGTTCCTACCGCCTGACCGTTGACAACGTAGAGATTGATCACCCGCACCCCGCCTATGGTGGCGGCGATGGTGCGCTTATCTTCGCTTTCCAGATCCGGAAAATCGGTGTCCACTTTTTTGATGGGCGATTTGCTCAGAATCGCAACGCCGTTATAGGTCTTCTGTCCGGAGAAAGCCGACTGATAACCGGCGGCCTCAAGCTCGGCGACCGGGAAGTTCTCGTCCCTGAGCTTGGTTTCCTGCAGCGCCAGGACGTCAGGCTGGTGGGATTCGATCCAGTCCACGACCTGGGGCAGCCGTACCTTGAGTGAATTGACGTTCCACGTGGCGATTTTCACCTTGAGCAGCCTTCTCGTCAGATGCGTCAGGGGCTCATTATGAAGGAGAGATGACCGGCGTTGGGCACCTGGCCCGCTCTTTGGGCGCGCTTACCCGAATCGACGACCCGCGTGTTTTAACCCGGGAATCAGACCCTGAAGCCGCCGTGCCGCCGCCGGACTTCCCAGTCCACCACATAGCCGCCGACGGCGAATGCGAGAAGAAGACCGAAGAACAGCAGCATAATCTCCCACAGTTGCCACTGGGTAATGGCGGTGTAGCGGGCCAGCAGACTGGCGTCCTCGTTGGAGGGCGAGTTTCGCTTGACGATAACGATGGGTTCGTTATCGGAATCGGCAAGCGCGGCTTCGAGATTTTTCTCGAGCTCGTTGACTTGCTTTTTCAAACTCCGGTTCTCCTCGCTTGCCTTGCGCAGCTTCCGCAGCGCGTCCGCCGTAGCCGCCGCGCCGTTGCCGCCATTGTTGGGTCTTTGCTCCAACTCCTTGCGCGCTTTGAGCAGGTCCGCCTCCATGATCTTGGCGCGTTCCCGCTCTCGATTGAGCTGGTATTCGAGCTCGGCCGCCAGTTCGCGGGCCTTGGCGAGCTCCGTCGAGGTCTGAACAAGCTCGGCTTCCAGTCCTTCGGTCTTCTGGCTCGGCGCAATGTTCTTTGTCAGATAGCGGCCGTCCACCCAGCCCTCCGTGCCGTTACCGAGCCTTACTTTCACCAGGCCGTTTCTCTGCTCGAGCACTTCGAGCGGGGTGCTTGCCGGCAACAGAGTGAGGATGGTGCTGGTGAGCGCAGCTTCCCGATGCACGCCGAGGCTAATGCCTTCGGACACGTAGGCGACCTCGGCACGGGCGTTGAAGGCGACGCAAAGCAGGATCAGGATCGCGCACTGTTTAAGCCACGTGTTCATGCCGCGCTCACGACGCTTTCCGATTCGCTGCTGATGCCGCTGTGGCGCAGCAGCGCTTCGCTGTTCGGCTCGCGTCCGCGAAACTCGATGAAGGACGCCATGGCGTCGCGAACTCCGCCCTGTTCCAGAACGGAATGTAGAAATTCGAGGCCCGTCTTTCGATCGAATATGCCTCGCTCTTCGAACTTCGAGAATGCGTCGCTGGACAGCACCTCGGCCCATTTGTAGCTGTAGTACCCGGCGCCGTACCCGCCGGCGAAAATATGAGAGAAGCTGTTTGGGAAGCGGTTGAACGCCGGTGGTTTGATTACGGCGATTTCGTCCCGAACCTCTTCCAGCACGCGCCGAATGAAATCCGACTGGCCCTCGTATTCCATATGCAGGCGGAAATCGAACAGCGCGAACTCCAGCTGACGAACTGTCGATAATCCGGCGTGGAAATTTTTCGCCGCGCGCATTTTTTCGTAGAGCGCGTCAGGCAGGGGTTCCTTGGTTCGATAGTGCGAGGCAATCAGGGACAGCGCATCGCGCTCCCAGCAGAAATTCTCCATGAACTGACTCGGCAGCTCTACGGCATCCCATTCGACGCCGTTGATGCCGGAGACGCCGGCGCGATCTACGCGAGTCAGCATGTGGTGGAGCCCGTGCCCGAATTCATGAAATAGCGTGACGACTTCGTCATGGGTGAGCAGGGACGGCACTTTTCCCACCGGCGGGGTGAAGTTGCAGGTGAGATACGCCACCGGAGTCTGCAATCCTTCGGCGCTGAGCCGTCGAACACGGCACTCGTCCATCCAGGCGCCGCCACGCTTGCCGGGCCGGGCGAAAAGGTCGAGGTAGAAAGAGCCTCGAAGCTCGCCGTGCTCGTCGCGTATTTCGAAAAACCGAACGTCCGGGTGCCAGACATCGATACGCTCCACAGGAGAAAAGCTCAGTCCGTAGAGCCGTCCGGCGACTTCAAACAGGCCGTTGACCACCGAAGGCGCTGGAAAGTACGGTCTCAGTTCTTCCTGGGATACGGAGAAATTCTTTTTCTTGAGCTTTTCCGCGTAATAGGCAACGTCCCAGGCATCGAGCGTCGATTTGTCGTCGCTTTCCCTGGCAAAAGCCTCGAGCTCCTCGAGTTCTCTCTCGGCGACCGGTTTCGCCTTTTCGGCCAGCTCGCGAATAAAAACGAGGACCTCGTTGGATGACGGCGCCATTTTTCTTTCCAGCGAAAGCTGCGCGAAGTTGTCAAACCCGAGCAGCTTCGACATCTCTTGCCGAAGCGCCAGGATCTCTTCCATGAGCTC
This sequence comes from Gammaproteobacteria bacterium, assembly GCA_041605275.1. Taxonomy (GTDB): domain Bacteria; phylum Pseudomonadota; class Gammaproteobacteria; order HK1; family HK1; genus CAMYJH01. The sequence goes on along the minus strand of JBFIYQ010000016.1, from coordinate 12,113 downwards.
GCTGTTGTCCCAGCGTCCTGCATCTGGACCCTGTTCGGAGGCCCGCGTGGTGTACGCTTCGTAGACTTCCCGCCGAAGCGCCTCGTCGTTCGCGTAGGTCACCACGGCGAGATAAGAGGGAAACTCCAGGTTGATCATCCAGCCCTTTAATCCTTCGCGCTTGGCGATGCTTCTAGCAACACCAAGCGCGGACTCCGGCAGTCCGGAAAGCGCGGATGCGTCTTTAAAATGTTTCTTCCAGGCCTGCGTTGCGTCCAGCACGTTTTCTTCGAACTTGCTTGCGAGCTCGGAGAGGCAGGTCGAAATTTTCTTGAAGCGTGATTTTTCCTTTTTATTCAGCGCGACGCCGGCGAGACGAAAATCTCTTAGCGCATTTCTGACCACTCTTTTTTGCGCCGCATCGAAACCGTCGAAGGCGCGATCGCCTTCGAGCGCGTTGAAAGCCTCGAAAAGAGCTTCGTTTTGACCAACCTCAGTGGCGTACTCGCTCAGCTTGGGAAGGCACGCGTTGTATGCGGTTCGTAGCTCGGAGTTGTCTGCGACGGAATGCAGGTGGCTCACCGGCGACCAGGCCTTGTTGAGCCGATCGTCGCAGTCCTCCAGCGGCGCCACGACAGTTTCCCAGGTCCGCCCTTTCGACGCCGTCACCCCTGCAACGACCCCACGGCATTCCTCGAGCAGTGAGTCCACGGCGGGCACCACGTGCCGCGGCCGGATGCTGGAGAACGCCGGAAGAGTGTCTACGCGAAGCAGTGGGTTGTCCGTGCTAAAAGCCACGGTTAAAAAGGCCGCCTATCCCGCTGAAAAGTCGATATTTATACTAGCAGGCGAAGATCTGGCTGAACAGAAAAGCGGCGAAGATTACGCAACTTGCCGGACGCGGCGCGCGCAGCCTGCGGTGGAGGCGAATCTAGCGATTTCTTGCCGCCATTTGAGCCGCGGGCGTTGGTTGCGCCATTCCGGGGAATAATGCGAACCTTTTCTACTTGATTCCACACACTCTGATGGCGGTCGGGCTTATCCGGCCGCGCCGCGGGAGCGCCCCATTGCAAAGCGCCGACCTTAAAAAGGCGGGACTCAAGGCCACCCTACCGCGCCTGAAGATCCTCGACATCCTGGAGAACAGCGATCAGCGCCACATGAGCGCCGAGGACGTGTACAAGGCGCTGCTGGAGGCGGGAGAAGAGGTCGGACTCGCCACCATCTATCGCGTCCTCACCCAGTTCGAGGCCGCCGGGCTCGTTATCCGTCACAACTTCGAGGGCGGACACGCGGTCTTCGAGCTGGAGCGCGGCCACCACCACGATCACATCGTCTGTGTGCAGTGCGGGCGGGTGGAAGAGTTCTACGACCAGACCATCGAGGACCGGCAAAAAGCCGTGGTGGCCTCCAAGGGGTATGCCATCAGCGACCACTCCCTGGTGATCTACGGCAACTGTACCAAGACCAACTGTCCCTACCGCTCCCGCCGCTGAGCGTTCCGCGCCCGCGGACCCCTGAATTTTCGGCCGACCCTCCACCGGGGGGGTATTGCAAATTCAAATGAGAACGATTATCAATATCATCTACAGCACGAGCGGATCGCTGACACCGCTCACAAACACATTTTTTTAAGGAGACATTGAACAATGCCCCGCCTCATCACCCTCGCTCTCGCACTGACCGCATTGGCGCTCGGACCCGTTGCCCAAGCCGATTCGGTGGTGAACGTTTACTCCGCCCGCAAGGAAGCCCTGATTAAGCCCCTGCTGGATAAATTCAGCGCACAGACTGGCATCAAGACCCGCCTGGTGACCGCCGGAGCGGGTCCCTTGCTGGAGCGCCTGCGCCGCGAAGGGCGCAACACCCCGGCGGATCTGTTCATCACCGTGGACGCCGGACGACTGCACCAGGCCAAGACCGCCGGGGTGCTGCAGCCGGTGGAAAGTTCGGCCCTGGAGGCCGCTGTGCCGGCGGCCTACCGGGATCCCCAGGGGCTCTGGTTCGGCCTGTCGCTGCGTGCCCGCCCCATCATGTATGCCACCGGGCGGGTCAATCCGGATGAGCTCAGCAGCTACCTGGCCCTGGCCGATCTCAAGTGGCGGGGGCGCATCTGCATCCGCAGCTCCTCGAATATCTACAACCAGTCCCTGGTGGCGTCGATGATCGTCGCCCACGGCGAGGCCGCCACGCTGGAATGGCTCAAGGGTCTAGTTAAAAACTTCGCTCGCAAGCCAACCGGGGGCGACCGGGACCAGATCCGCGCCGCGGCCGCGGGCCAGTGCGACATCGCCATTGCCAATACCTATTACCTGGCGCGCATGCGCGCCGCCGAAACGGGCAGCGCCGACCACCAGGCGGCCGGAGCGCTGTCGGTCTTCTGGCCGAATCAGGACGGACGCGGTGTTCACGTCAACGTCAGTGGCGCCGGCGTCACCGAGGCCGCGCCCAACAGGGACAACGCGGTTCGCCTGCTGGAATTTCTCGTCACCGACGAGGCCCAGGAGTGGTACGCCAAGGTCAATAACGAGTACCCGGTCAAGCCTGGGGTGGCCTGGAGCGAGGAGGTGCGGGCAATGGGCCACTTCAAGGCCGACGATCTCAATCTGGCGGCGCTCGGCAGCAACAATGCGCTGGCGGTGAAGCTCATGGACCAGGCCGGCTGGCAATGAGCGGACTTAACTGACGACAGCCGCAAGCGAGCGCCTGGCAGCGTGATCAATCGACGCTCACTGGCGGAGCATTTTCAGCCGCGCGCGCTCGGCATCGTGCTGGTGGCGGCGCTGCTAAGCCTGCCCGTTGTGGTGGTGCTGAGCTTCGTCTTTCACCCGGCGGGAGAAGTTTGGCGGCACCTGGCCGACACCGTGCTGCCGACCTACGCGCGTAATTCCGCTCTGCTGATGGTTGGCGTCGCCATCGGCACCTTGGCCCTGGGGGTGACCACGGCCTGGCTTACCACCATGTGCACGTTTGCCGGGCGGAAGGTGTTCGAGTGGGCGCTGCTTCTGCCGCTGGCGATTCCCGCCTACATCATCGCCTACACCTATACTGGCATGTTGGATTTCGCCGGGCCGGTTCAGACCTTCCTTCGAGATCTGTTCGGGTGGTCCCGGGGGGATTACTGGTTCCCGGAAATTCGATCCCTGGGCGGCGCCATGGTGATGCTGTCGCTGGTGCTTTATCCCTATGTTTACCTCCTGGCACGCTCGGCGTTTCTGGAGCAGTCTCCCTACGCCATCGACGTCAGCCGCACCCTGGGGTGTAGCACCTGGTCGAGCTTTTTCCGCGTTTCGCTGCCCGCCGCCCGTCCGGCCATTGTCGCCGGGCTGTCCCTGGCGATGATGGAGACGCTTGCCGACTTCGGCACGGTGCAGTATTTCGGAGTGCCCACGTTCACCACCGGAATATTCCGCACCTGGTTCGGACTGGGTGACAGCGGCGCAGCGGCACAGCTGTCCGTGGTTCTGCTGGCGTTCATCTTCTTTGTCTTTGCCGCCGAGCGCTGGTCGCGCAACCGTGCCAGCTTTCATCACGTGGGAAACCGTTCGCGTCCGCTTGCCACCTATCATCTCAGCCGGGGTAGAGCGTGGCTTGCGTTCAGCGTCTGCGCGCTCACTCTTGCTTTCGGATTCTTAGTGCCGGTGGCGCAGCTTTCCGTCTGGGCGGTACGGACCGCGAGCGAGATGGTGGACGCGAGCTTTATAGCGCTGCTGGTTCACACCCTGGCCCTGGCCGCGGCAACGGCCGCCATCTCGGTGCTGCTTGCGCTCTATCTGGCCTACGGCCGCCGCGCCCACGCCGCCCTGCCGGTACGCTTCGCCGTGCGCCTGGCGGGATTGGGATACGCGGTGCCGGGAATCGTCATCGCCGTAGGCGTCATGCTGCCTCTGGCCTGGTTGGACAACGCCGTGGACGCGTGGCTGAGGCGCCACTTCGAAATCTCCAGCGGCCTGATCCTGAGCGGCACGCTGGTGGCGCTGATGCTGGCGTACCAGGTTCGCTTCCTGGCCGTCTCTTTGCAAACGGTGGAGTCGGGGCTGGCGAAAATCACGCCGGTGATCGACGAGGCCGGCCGCTCACTCGGCTGTCGGGTCTCGGAGCTGGTCAGGCGGGTCCACGTGCCCATGCTGCGCGGCTCGCTGCTCACCGCGTCGCTGCTGGTGTTCGTGGACGTGATGAAGGAGCTTCCGGCGACCCTGGTGCTCAGACCCTTCGATTTCAACACGCTGGCGGTTCGCGCCTATGAGCTGGCCACCGACGAGCGGCTCGAGGATGCTTCCACCGCGGCGCTCAGCATCGTCGCCGCGGGTCTGGTGCCGGTGATCTTGCTGAGCCTCTCCATCGCCCGCTCTCGCTACCGGGAAACCCTGGAGGTGCCCTATCAGCCTCTGCCCGCGGTGGTCGGCCAGAAGGTATGAGCGTCGCCCGCGGCGGACGCCGCCGCGCGCGGGTCACCCTTCGCTCGGCTTCGATCTAGGCGGCGGCGGTGCCGTCTTCTCCGGGCTCGGTTTCGGCGGGTCCCTGTCCGCACACGGGGCATCCGGGATCCTTGGGCAGCCTCAGCATCCGCCATTCCATCTCCAGGGCGTCCAGCACCAGCAGCCGGCCGGCCAGCGTTCGTCCCGTCTCGACGATGAGTTTGATCGCTTCCGTCGCCTGGACGCTGCCGATGATTCCGAGCAGCGGCGCGAGCACGCCCACCTGGGAGCAGGCCTCGCCCTCGCCGGACTCGTCCGTGTACAGGCAGCGGTAGCAGCCGCTTTCGGCATCCCGCGGGTCGAAGACCCCCACCTGCCCTTCCATTCGGATGGCGGCCCCGGACACCAGCGGGGTTCCGGCGCGGTAGCAGAGCGCGTTCAGGGCAAAGCGGGTTTCAAAGTTGTCGCTGGCGTCCACTACCACGTTTGACCTGGAGATCTCCTCGGCCAGCTCGTCGTCGTCGAGCACGTAGGCGCGGGTGGTGACCTTCACCTCCGGATTGAGCGCGACCAACCGGTCGCGGGCCGATTCCACCTTGTCGCGGCCGATATCCGCGCTGGAGTGAATGACCTGACGCTGCAGGTTGGACAGCTCCACGTGATCGAAGTCCACCAGGACCAGTTCACCGACGCCCGAGGCCGCGAGATACATGCTCACCGGCGAGCCTAGCCCGCCCAGACCGATAACCAGAACCCGCGCCTGGCGGAGCCGCTCCTGCCCGGCCTCGCCGATCTGCGGCAGCAGCAGATGGCGACTGTAGCGTTCCGAGCTCATGGCAAAGAGTTTCCGCGCTCATGGCGGGCCATTGCAAGCGACCTTTTCACCGCCGCCCTCCGCTGACCCGCTCGTGACCGGCGTAGTCTTTAAGGGTAAAAATCCCGCAAAAACCGGCCTCCTGAAGCAGCCTGCGGACCGCGGGTCCCTGGTCGAAGCCGTGCTCCAGTATCAGGGCGCCTTGTCGCGCCAGACGCGGCATGGCCCCGGCGACGATGATGCGGATGGCGTCAAGTCCGTCCGCGCCGGCCGCCAGCGCCAGCCGGGGCTCGCTGGGCAGATCCCCCTGGCGCAGATGCGGGTCGGAATCCCGCACGTAGGGGGGATTGCTGACAATCAGGTCGAAGGCCGGGACGTCCATGGCGCGGAGCCAGTCGCTGGCCAGGAAAAGAACGTTCCCGCTTGCGTTCCGTCTCGCGTTTTTCTGCGCCAGCGAAAGCGCCTTCAGGCAGATATCGCTGGCGACGATGCTTGCCCGTGGGCGTTCTCGGCCTATGGCAAGGGCAATGGCGCCGCAACCGGTCCCGAGATCCGCCACTCGGGTCGGCTGCTCCGGTGGAATTCGTTCCAGCGCCGCCGCCACCAGGTGCTCGGTCTCCGGGCGCGGAATCAGGACTTCGCGGCTGACCTCCAGATCCAAAGACCAGAACTCCTTTCTGCCGGTGAGATACGCCGCCGGCTCGCCGCCGGCTCTGCGCGCGATCAGCGCTTCAAAGCGCGCCAAGGCCTCGGGTCCAAGCTCGGTTTCCGGGTGCGCCATCAAAGCGGCACGGTCCACACCCAGGACGTGGCAAAGCAGAATCTCTGCTTCGAGCCTGGGCAACTCGAGTCGGGGTCCAAGGGTGCGCGACGCGCCCGCCAGAGCTTTGGAGATCGATAACGCACGGCGTGAGGGTTCAGGCGTCATTTTCTGACCATCGGCGATCGCGACCTTGGCCGCAGGGATTTTCATTAACGCAATCAATCCGCCAGCAGCGCCAGCTGGTCCGCCTGGTGCTCGCTCAACAGCGGCTCGATGATCGGATCCAGATCTCCGGCCATGATCTCTTCCAGCTTGTACAAGGTGAGGTTGATCCGATGATCGGTGATTCGCCCCTGGGGGAAGTTGTAGGTGCGAACCCTCTGGGATCGATCGCCGCTTCCCACCAGCAGGCGTCTTTCCTGCGCGCGCTCCGCGGTCTGTCGCTCCCGCTCCGCGGCAAGAAGCCTCGCTTTCAAAAGTGACAGGGCCCGCGCTCTGTTTTTGTGCTGGGAGCGTTCGTCCTGGCATTCCACCACCGTATTGGTGGGAAGATGGGTGATGCGAATTGCCGAATCGGTCTTGTTGACGTGCTGTCCGCCCGCGCCGGAGGCGCGGAAGGTGTCGATCTTGAGATCTGTCGGATTGATCTCGACTTCCTCAATTTCGTCCATTTCGGGAAGCACCGCCACGGTGCACGCGGAAGTGTGAATCCGGCCCTGGGATTCGGTCTCCGGCACCCTCTGCACGCGGTGACCTCCGGATTCGAATTTGAGCCGGGCATAAGCGCCTTTCCCCACGATGCGGGCAATGATTTCCTTGTAGCCACCATGCTCACCCGCGCTCTCGCTGACTATCTCCAGCTTCCATCGGCGCCGTTCCGCGTAGCGCGAATACATGCGGAATAGGTCGCCCGAAAAGAGCGCCGCCTCGTCGCCGCCGGTTCCGGCGCGAATTTCCAGGTACAGATTTGCCTCGTCCGCCGGATCCACGGGAATCAGCAAAGTCTTCAGCTCTTCTTCCAGAGAGGCCTTGCTGTCTTTTGCGGCGGCAAGCTCTTCCTCCGCCAGGCGCTTCATCGCCGGGTCGGAGTCGGAGAGCATTTCCTCCGCCGCCTGGATTTCGTCCAGGATCTGGTGGTACCGGCCGTAACAATTCACCAGCGGCTGCAGGCCGGCATGCTCACGGGAAAGATCACGAAAGCGCTTCTGGTCGGCGATGGTCTCGGGATCGCCAAGCAGCGAATTCACTTCCTCCAGCCGCTCGCTCAGGCCATCGAGTTTTTCGAGAATCGAAGCTTTCATTTGCACAAACCTGCGCGGCCGTTGCCGCCCGCCGGGGCTCGCCGCGCGGCCTGAATATGAGTCCCCGGTTCCGCCCCGATCCGTCGGCTCGCGGGGTCATTCCCGCTCGGAAAATCGCTGCGGCCGGCAGTGGAGGCGTTACGAATCATGACCCATAAGAGTATATTGAGAACCCACAGGCAGCCGTATCGGTCCATATAAACTACGTTTAATCTTGATAGACCTTCGAACTCAGAACCGGTGCACCCTCAATATGCCAGCAACAGATCGTGACACGCGGACAGGGCTGAGTGAACCTGAGGAACCGTCTTCCGAGTCGGTACTCACTCGCTTCAGAACGTTTCGAAATGCGGTGACCTTGGCCGCGCTCGCGGCTACGCTCGCGGGCTGCGCCGCGACGGCCCCCGGCGGCGGCGGATTGCGTGGGACCTCGACCGCCGACGAATCCCCAGGAGCCTCCGCTTCGGCGTCAGAGTCAACGCCGCTGTCCAAGGACGTTTTATACAAGGTTCTGCTGGCGGAAATTGCCGGCCGCAGAGGAGACGTGTCGCTGGCCCTGGACAACTATCTGGAGGTCGCGGAAGAGACCCGCGACCCGGGGGCGGCGGAGCGCGCGGTGAGCATCGCGGTGTTCGCGCGCGACGAAGAGCGGGGGATCAAAGCCGCCCGCCTTTGGACCGAGGTCTCGCCGAGCAACCTGGACGCCCGCAGGGTTTACGGTGCGCTACTGATGCGTGCGGGACGCATCGACCAGGCGGTGAATGAGCTGAACTTCATCGTCGCCCCGCCAAACGATACCGCCGATCGCTTTGCTCTGATCGGCGACATGCTGGCGCGGGAGAGGGACCAGGAAGGGGCCGCTCAGGTGATGGAGCGTATCGTCCAGCTCCACCCCGACAACGTCAATGCCACCTTCGCCTTGGCCCAGCTGCTCGGACGAAGCGGAAGCTTCGACCGGTCGCTTGAGCTTCTCGACCAGCTGCTGCGCGCGGAACCTGGAGACGAGCGCGCGCTGATCTATCAGGCCAGAATTCTTCAGCGCGAAGGCCGAACCACGGAAGCTCTGGGAGCGATGAGCCGGTACCTGGAGTACCGGCCCGATTCCAATGACGTGCGCATGACCTATGCCCGCCTGCTGGTGGACGCCAAGCGCTACGAAGAAGCGCGACAGCAGTTCGAGCTGCTTTCCAAACAAAACCCCGAGGACGGCGACGTCGCCTACGCGCTGGGTCTCCTCCTGCTGCAGACCAATCGTTACGACGAAGCAACGGTGCAGTTCGAGCGTCTGGTCGCGCTCAACGAGCGGGTCGACGCGGCCCACTATTATCTCGGCCAGATCGCGGAATCGAAAAACGACGCGGTTGCGGCGCTTGGTTCCTACGGTCGGGTCGACCGGGGAGACCACTATCTGAACGCTCAAATCCGCATCGGCGTGATCCTCGCGGAGCAGGGCGAAATGCGAAAAGCGAGGGCGCAGCTTCATGGAATCCGGGTGAGCAATCAGCAGGAAGCCGTGCGCGTGTACCGATCGGAAGCCGACATACTTGCCCGCGCGGATCGGCTAAGCGACGCCATGAGCGTCTACGACTCGGCACTGGAGGAATACCCGGGCAACAGCGATCTGCTCTACGCCCGCGCCATGCTGGCGGAGAAGCTGGACATGATCGACGTGCTGGAGCGGGATCTTCGGGAGATCCTTTCTCGCGAGCCAAACAACGCCGACGCCCTGAACGCGCTCGGATACACACTCGCCGACCGCACCGATCGTTATGAGGAAGCGCTCGAGTTAGTCAAGCAGGCCTACGAGCTCAGGCCCGACGATCATTACATCGTCGACAGCATGGGCTGGATAATGTATCGCTTAGGGCGCTATGAAGAAGCGCTCAAATATCTGCGGCGCGCGCTCGAGTTGAACAACGATCCTGAAGTCGCGGCGCATCTGGGAGAAGTGCTTTGGGTCATGGGTAACAAGGCCGAGGCAAGGAAAATCTGGAACTCGGCGCTGGAAAGCACCCCAGACGACGAGCGACTGCTGGACGTCATCAAGCGTTTCGGCCCCTGAGCTCTTAGTCACCGCTTGGCGATCGAGCCGATTGCCTGTCGCTGCCCGGCCCACGCGCCCGGTTTTTTCTGTATTCTTCGCCGATGAATAACCGCACCGGTTTAATTCTCACCGCGCTGCTGCTTGCGGGCTGCGCCGCGGCGCCCGAGCGGCCGCTGCCGGAGGTTCCACCAGAGCAGGCGGCGGAGCTGCGGGCGCAGCAGCTCGGGGCGATCCGGCGCTGGACCTGCACCGGGCGAGTGGGCGCCACCAATGGCAGCGACTCGCTCAGCGCGTCCATGCGCTGGGTGCAAAAGCGCGAGGGTTACCAGATTCGACTGAGCGGCCCTCTGGGTCAGGCGCTGGTGGACGTGAAAGGGTCACCGGCCGGAGTGTCGCTGCGCACCGGGGATCGGGGTACCTTCTTTGCCTCAAGCCCCGAGGTGCTGTTGGACGAACAGTTCGGATGGCGGCTCCCGGTCTCGGGGCTGCGCTACTGGATTCTTGGGCTGCCGGTTCCCGAGGCGCAGGTTGAGTTAAGAGAGCTGGACGTTTACGGCAGAATCCGCCGGATGGAGCAGTTCGGGTGGCGCATCGAGTACCAGGATTACATCTTGGTGGACGGGGTGGACATGCCGTCCAGGCTCGAGCTTCGACACCCGAACTTATCCGCGCGCATTGCCGTACGCAGGTGGCAGCTTCAGTCCTGACGGCGGCCCGGCCGGCCGAGGAGCGAGCCTGATGGCGGTGCTCGAGCTTCTGGCTCCCGCGAAGCTCAATCTTTTTCTTCACGTCACTGGAAGGCGGTCGGACGGCTACCACGAGCTTCAAACCCTGTTTCAGCTACTGGACTATGGCGACCGGGTGCGCCTTTCCCGGCGACGGGACGGAGACATCCGGCGGCTGGTCAGCGCCGATGGCGTGTCCGCGGACGCTGACCTGGCGGTGAGGGCCGCGCGGCTGCTGAAATCCGCCAGCGGCAGCGACAGCGGCTGCGAGATCAGCGTGGTAAAGCGGATCCCCGTGGGCGCCGGCCTCGGCGGCGGAAGCTCGGACGCCGCCGCGGTGCTGGTGGGGCTCAATCGCATCTGGAAGCTCAAGCTGAGCGAGAATCAGCTGGCGGAGCTGGGTCTCGAACTGGGGGCGGACGTGCCGGTGTTCGTGCGCGGGTGCTCGTCGTGGGCCGAAGGCGTGGGCGAGCGGCTGCGTCCAGTTCAGGCTGAAGGGCTATGGTATCTGGTGGCGACGCCGCATTGCGCGGTCTCCACGGCGGAGGTGTTCAAAGCCCCGGCGTTGACACGAAATACGTCGCCTCTGACAATAGATCGCTTTACCTTCGCCGAATCCGACGGGGAAACGCCCGCGGTTCGCTGGGACGCTCTCTGGGCGCACACGCGAAATGACTGTGAGCCGGTAGCGAGAGCCATGTATCCCCCGGTGGACGAGGCGTTGAACTGGCTTTCCGGATTCGCCGAGGCGCGCATGACCGGCACCGGCGGGTCGGTGTTCGCGCCCTTTCCAGATCGCGTCGAGGCCGAGCGGGTGATGGCGCAGCGGCCCGATGATCTGGCTGCCTTCGTGGCCCGGGGCTTGAGCCGTATCGATCGGACAATGGACAGATGAAATTGAGCGGGACCAGTGCAGTTATCCCCTGTACCAGCGAATTCCTGGGGTGTAGCCAAGCGGTAAGGCACCGGGTTTTGATCCCGGCATTCCCAGGTTCGAATCCTGGCACCCCAGCCAAGTGCAAGCGTGCGCTGAGGATGAGCCGATGAACGAGCGTGTATTTGACGGTGTCGCAGCCCCGGGGACGGAACGCCTCGTCGAAGACCGCCTTGGCGAAGAGACCGGCATGGTGGTGTTTTCGGGAAATGCCAACCGCCCGCTGGCGGAGTCGGTGGTCCAGCGGCTGAACATGCCGCTTGGAAATGCCATCGCCGGCCGATTCAGCGACGGTGAGGTGATGGTGGAAATCATCGACTCGGTGCGCGGCAAGGACGTATTCATCATTCAGCCCACCTGCCGGCCGGCGGATTCGAATTTGATGGAGCTTCTCGTCATGATCGACGCCGTCACCCGGGCCTCCGCCAGCCGGGTTACTGCGGTTATCCCGTACTTCGGGTACGCGCGCCAGGACCGGCGCCCGCGCTCGGCCCGGGTCGCGATCTCCGCGAAGGTGGTGGCGAACATGATTGTCGCGTCCGGCGCCGACCGCGTGCTCACCATGGATTTGCACGCGGATCAGATTCAGGGATTTTTCAGCATTCCCGTAGACAATATCTACGCCTCGCCGGTGCTGCTTGGTGATATCTACAAGCACGAGTACGAAAACCTGATGGTGGTGTCGCCGGATGTTGGCGGTGTGGTCCGCGCCCGGGCGCTGGCCAAACGCCTGGACGACGCTGATCTGGCGATCATCGACAAACGGAGACCGCGCGAGAACGAAGCCGAAGTGATGAACATCATCGGCGAGGTGGACGGACGCACCTGCGTTATCGTGGACGATATGGCCGATACCGCCGGAACACTGTGTAACGCCGCCGCGGCGCTGAAGCAAAACGGCGCCTTGAGGGTCGTCGCCTACTGCACGCACCCTGTGCTTTCAGGTAAGGCAGTAGATAATGTGAAGAATTCCGTGCTCGACGAGCTGGTGGTCACGGACACCATTCCGCTGGACGAGCGCGCGACCCGGTGCGCAAAAATTCGGCAGCTCAGCATCGCCGAGCTGATTGCGGAGAGCATCCGGCGGATTCACAGCGAGGAATCCATCGGCTCGCTATTCATGGATTGAGCGGCG